>NZ_JAMYMV010000020.1:0-87844 GCF_040318715.1 Mesorhizobium sp. M1050
CCAGGTGGCGGCGAATGGAGCTGGAAACGTCATTGTTCTGATGAATGCCGGACACCGGGATCCTCCATGTCAGCGCGCTCTCCCAACTTATCCTGTGTAGATTCGATGGCCTTGACGCCAGCGCCTCGTGCCATCGCTGTCCCCTTCAGGACTTTGGAAAGCGCTTCATCACGCGCACCGAATGCTCGCTGCCGTCCACCTTCCATCACCAACACCAAATCCACGGCGCGGATGGCGCTCGGCCGATGGGCGACGACAACCGCAATGCCCTTGCGCTCGCGCACGGAGGCGATCGCCTTAACGACCGCAGCCTCGCCTTCCGCATCGAGATTGGCATTGGGTTCATCCAGCACAACAAGGAAAGGGTCTCGATAAAGAGCACGGGCAAGACCGATACGCTGGCGCTGCCCGGCGGAAAGTGCCGATCCGGCCTCACTGATCGGAGTTTCGTAGCCGTGCTCAAATCGGAGGATCAGTTCGTGCGTGCCCGCTGTTTTCGCCGCGGCGACAATAGCCTCAGGGTCAGGATTATCTTCAAAACGAGCGATGTTTTCGGCAATGGTGCCGTCGAACAGTTCAACACCTTGCGGCAGATAGCCGATATGACGGCCTAGTGCTTCCCGGTCCCATTGATCGAGGCTTGCGCTGTCGATGCGAACTTTTCCGGCGACCGGCGCCCATGCGCCGACGATGGCGCGCGAGAGTGTCGACTTGCCCGAGCCCGATGGACCGATGATCCCGAGTGCGCTTCCCGCCTGAATGGCAAATGCAAGGCCGGTCACGGTCGGCTTCCTTTCGCCGGGCGGAACGATTGTCACGCCTTCGAGGCGCAGTTCGCGTTCAGGTGCGGGCATTGGCATAACAGGAGCGGATTCAGGGAGCTTTTCCAAGAGGTCCTCCAGCCGCGCCCAACCCTGCCGCGCCATGAGGAAGGATTTCCAGCTTGAAATGGCCAGATCGACCGGAGCCAGCGCACGCCCCATCATTATCGAACTGGCAATCATAACCCCGGCCGTAGCCTCCTGTCTGATGACAAGGTACGCGCCGACGGCAAGAATGGCCGATTGCAGCAGCACGCGCAGCGATTTTGAAATGGCACCGAGCCCGCCTGCCACGTCCCCGGCTTTCCGGTTGGCGGCCAGATACTTGGCATTGGCCTTGTGCCATCGGGCAGCGATCCGCTTTCCAAGACCGAGAGCTTGCACGACCTCGGCATTGCAACGCGCTGCTTGCAGTAGACCATTGCGTGCCATGTTGTGGGCAGTGGTATCGCGTATCGGCCGTTGCGAGAGAGTGTTGGCAAGAAGTGTCAGAGATGTGAGACCGACCGCCCCGACAAGTGCCGTCATGCCGATCCAGAAATGAAGGAGGAAGCAAATGCCAAGATAAAGCAGCATCCATGGCAGATCGAAGAACG
The DNA here is from genome assembly GCF_040318715.1 of Mesorhizobium sp. M1050. Taxonomy (NCBI): domain Bacteria; kingdom Pseudomonadati; phylum Pseudomonadota; class Alphaproteobacteria; order Hyphomicrobiales; family Phyllobacteriaceae; genus Mesorhizobium; species Mesorhizobium sp. M1050. The sequence goes on from NZ_JAMYMV010000020.1 coordinate 1,418, forward strand.
CTGTCGGACCGTTTCCACCTAAGAAGCCGCGAACATTGTCGAGATCGCGAAGCGGCTGCAAGCCGTCGCCCGGCATGCGCGTTGAAAGCGGAAGGCGAACGATCGCATCGTGAACGCGTCCGGAAAACTGTTCATCGAAACGCTCGCCAATCCGCAGCAGCACGCGGGCGCGCAAAATGTCGAGCAGGCATTGGAACGCATAAAGCCCCGCAGCAAGCACGACGAGCCCCACCAGCGTCGATACGCTGCCACTTGCCAGAACGCGGTCATAGACCTGAAGCATGAACAGCGGCGAGATCAGCGCAAGCACGTTGACCACGCCGCTGATCAACACAATGCCCCAAATGGCGGAAGTCAGAGGGAAAGGTCTCAAGCTGAATCCTTCAAGGAATGGTTACTCACGTAAGTTCCGGAGGCTGGCGACTCAGCCCCATTTTGCTCCCCGACCGGCGACCGACTGCATCCGCTCGCTGGTTCAGGATCAGTGCTCCCGCCGAATATGTTTGGTCCCGGCATTTAATGGAGCGGGTCAACAACACCGTCCGGCTGAAGGTTTGGAAGGGATTCATCGTGGTCGGCCGCAGGACCCGAACAGGCTTCCGCCTCCACACCTTCAGGAGATTTCGGTGCACGACCAGCGCGACGCGCAGGGCTTCGTCAAGCTATCCACGCTGCGACTGCTCCCGGGCGCCCCGGCCCATGGCAAGTAGCGGAAACGGGAAAGCGCCCGCCCAAGGGGGGCGGGGCGAGGCGCTGTTCCGTATGGGTTTTCTGGATCAAACGAAGGTGAAGTCCGACGCGGTCAGGCCTAGGTCGGCCACGGCGACCACACCGCCCAGGTGGGCGAACTCATGCGCGCTGTTGTCGGCGGTGACATAGGCCAGAGTTGCGACTCTGTCGGTGTAGCTGCTTTGGTAGACAATGATGTCGCCGGCGTGCTCGCCGGAGATCGCACTCGCGGCTTCAGAAGCAGAGTTGAAAGATTCGCCAGTGATTACCACGACGTGTTCGCCGTTCGCACCTGAGGCCGCACCACTGTAGAAGCTGCTCACCGGGTAGCCGGACTGTATGCTGGCGTTGTTGACGAAGTTCGCGCCAAAACCGTCATTGTAGAGGCCCACCGCATCGAAGGCGAACTTGTCCTCCGCCGGGTTGAAATCGGTGATAGTGGTAATGTCCGACTTCGACCCGACAACCCCAGGCACCGGATTGTGGAACTGGAACACGAACGTGTCATTGTCGGTGCCCCCGGTCAACGTGTCCTGGCCGTCACCCACGTAGAGGACATCCTGGCCGGGACCGCCGCTGAGCCTGTCATTGTCCTCACCGGAGATGCGCGCGTTGAAGCGGCCGTTGTCGCCGGAGAGATCGTCCCAGCCATCTCCGCCGAAGATGCGGTCGTTACCCTCGCCGCCAATGGCTCGGTCACTGCCCGGGCCACCCGAGATCTCGTCGTTGCCGCCACGACCGTCAATCCAGTCACCGCCCTGGAAACTCTCTATCCAATCTTCACGCTCGGTGCCGATGAGTGTTTCGGCACCCGGGCCACCCTCGATAATGTTTGCCATCGAAAAATACTCCTAATGATGCACCCTGCCTGACGCGTTCATATTCGTCATCGGGCAATTGGAGAAATCGATTGCTTGGATAGGCATACATCTACGAAATGGATGCACTCACGTTCACGTCGCCCTTCCGCTGAGGCTCGCAGGCGGCGGGGACGCGCCCAGACGATCGACCCGAACATTCACACTCAAACGGACGAGGAAAACTTGGTAACCGGCCGCCCTGGTTGGGCCCAAACCTCTCTCTGTTTGCTCGACGCCGGCATACCCGCACCGTAAGCGCGCTGGACGTGGACAAGTTCCGGTGGCGGCGGGTACGGCGCGGCCTCAGCGATGAATGGGGGCCGGAGACGGTTCCATCCCCGACACGCATGCTGCTACCGCGCAACAAGGGGAGGGCAATTTGCCGCCAATGGCCTCGTGATGGCGCCTTTCGCCGACAGGCTGTCGAAGTTGACCGAAGCCCAGCTGAAACGACAACTGGCGGGTCCTCACAGCTGCGTTACGCATTCGCTCACCGTCAAGCCGGCCTCGGAAGAACAGGCATGGGGCTGTGTCGCCGAGTATCTCGCCAGCACTGCCCGCCGGTCGGGTGCTGCACCTTCTTGACATAGGAATCGACGACAAAGTGTCCGGACGCGACAACCGCACCGGAGAGATTCGTGAAGGCCGCCCAGGCTCCGGCTCCTCCCACAAAGAGATCACGCTCGCCAGAAGGCCCGCCACCAGGTGGCGGCGAATGGAGCTGGAAACGTCATTGTTCTGATGAATGCCGGACACCGGGATCCTCCATGTCAGCGCGCTCTCCCACGTTATCGATGGCGTTGACGCCATTGGAACGCATAAAGCCCCGCAGCAAGCACGACGAGCCCCACCAGCGTCGATACGCTGCCACTTGCCAGAACGCGGTCATAGACCTGAAGCATGAACAGCGGCGAGATCAGGGCAAGCACGTTGACCACGCCGCTGATCAACACAATGCCCAAATGGCGGAAGTCAGAGGGAAAGGTCTCAAAGCTGAATCCTTCAAGGAATGGTTACTCACGTAAGTTCCGGAGGCTGGCGATCCAGCTCCCTATATTGCTCCCCGAACGGCGACCGACTGCATCCGCTCGCTGATTGAGGATCAGTGCTCCCGCCGAATGTGTTTGGTTTGGCACTAATGGAGCGGGTCAACAACAACACCGTCCGGCTGAAGGTTTGGAAGGGCAACGTCATCGTGGCCGACCGCAAGGGCCCGGACAGGCTTCCGCCTCCACACCTTCAGGGGGATTTCGGTGTACGACCAGCGCGACGCGCAGGGCCTCGTCACTGTACACGCTGACTGCTCCCGGGCGCCCCGGCCGGGGGGCGGGCCGATGTACCGTATGGGTTTTCTGGATCAAACGAAGGTGAAGTCCGACGCGGTCAGGCCTAGGTCGGCCACGGTGACCACACCGCCCAGGTGGGCGAACTCATGCGCGCTGTTGTCGTTGTCGAGGCGCACCGCATAGAAAGATGCACTCACGTTCAGTTCGCCCTTCTGCTGAGCAGTTGCGGGCTCGCTGGCGGCCGGGAATCTGGTCGCCCAAGCAATCGATCTGAAGATTCGACACTCAAACCGGACCAGGACAACACTTCGTAACGGGGCCGTCCTAATAGTTCCGCCCCAAACTTCTCTCTGTTTGCTCGACGCCGGCATACCCGCACCGTAAGCGCTGGACGAGGACAAGTTCCGCTGGCCGCGGGTGGAGAACGGCGTGATCCGGCTTGCCGCGCCCAACTGATGGCGCTCGTCGAAGGCATGGACTGGCGCGTTTGAGCCGAACGGAGACGGCGTCCGACGTCCGCCGGATAGGCCGTGGCGAAGTGAGTCAGGCGCAAAAGGCGGGCCTCTGGCGGTGCAAAATAAGCTTCTGTCGGCGTCATGACGAGAAGCGCTTCGGCCCGTGCCCACGAAATCGTTCCGCTCAAGGCGATATTCGTCGCCATGGCGGCGGAGAAGGCCGAACTGCAACAACTCCGGAGCGAAACACTCAAGGCCGAGATCGTCCGGATGGCGACACTCAACGAGCGTGCCCAGGAGAGGATCGCCGACCTTCAGAGATCGTCAAGCAGCTGGAGCGCGCCGCTTCGGTCGCAGCTCCGAGAAGCTCGAACGTGCCCAGCAGGCCTTCGCCTTCGAAATCCAGACCGGGCTCGGCGCGATTGAGTCCGAGCTCGAGGTCGCAAGACCGCAAGACCGACAGGCGAGCCGCGACGTGCTGCGCGACCGCGCAAGGCGTTCCCGGCGCATCTGGAGCGGGTCGAGATCGTCATCCGGCCCGAGCCATGGGGGAAGAAGCGCTCCCGCAGCCAATCGTCCAGTCCGTCAAACGCCGTCGGCCGCACAGGCTTGCGAAACGGAACAGTCCCGCCCTCGCTTAGATACCGAGGCACCGTGTTGCGCGCGCACCCGAATTCCTTCGCCCGTCGGTTCCCCAGCCAACCTCATGCCGCCGCAGCATCGCTGCCACCTCTTCAGGCTGAAGGATCTGCTCTCCCTGCATCGTTCTCGACAATGCAGGAATCGCCCAATCCCAATCGCCATCCATGCCTCCTCTCATAACCGAGAGGTCAGTTTCTCAATTCGGCCGACAAGTGAGACGCCCGGTGCTCTTAGGCAGAGTAATCATACGAGATGCCTCCTGCAACATCATTTCCCGCATCCATAGGCTTGCCGGATCATTATTGTGAAGCGCAGGCCATTGGACGGCCTCCGTGAATGCGGCAGGAAGTGGCGGCGGAAGTTCGACAATCCGCAGGGGTGTTAATTTTGCGAAATGCTGCGCCAGCCGTAACGGCATGGTCCCGATGCGGCTGGTGCCTGATAGAAGGGGCGGGATCATGCTAAAGCCGTGTACGACGACTTCGATACGTCTCTCGAAACCGTTCTCGAGCAAATACCATTCCTCGATGGAGGGCTGCCGGGTGTCCCCGAATTTAAGCACAACCTGCCCCATCGACAAGTATCGGTCGAATGTAAGTGGCTCTGACAGCTGCTTGTTCGTGCCGCAGCCTACGCATACGAGCATATCTTCGAACAGGGCTGCGCGAGGATGTTTCGACATGAACACTTCCGGCATAATCAGAAAATCAACGTCGCCGCGCCGGAGAAGCTCCTCGGGGTGGTCGGAAATAGGCAGACATTCGAAGCGGACGGCGGGAGCTTCCCGCGCAGCACGCTTTACGATTTTCTTAAAAAATACGAGTGTGAGGTAATCGGAAAGGATGATGCGGAAGCGACGATCCGATCCGACCGGGTTAAAGGCGTCCCAGGAAATAATCGACAGCTGGATGTGCAGCAATGCCTCCCGGACTGCTGTGGCGAGCCCCTCCGCGCGCGGTGTCAAAATGAGTTCGCGGCCGTTCATCGTAAATAGCTCATCGCTGAAATAGGCGCGTAACCGACCGACGGCGGCGCTCATGGCCGGCTGACTCAGGTTAATACTGCGGGCTGCGGCCGTGACTTTACGCTCCCTGATCAAAGCGTCCAGCACAACGAGGAGATTTAGATCGAGTCCCTTAAAACGCATGCATTGACCTATCCGACGCATGGATGGGTATCGCCCAAACAATCAATTTCACGAATGGTGAGAGCGTCAACGCATCAGCCGACGACGAAATAGAGCAACCGATAGGAAGAACGGCAAAACCGTGTATATGCAAAGCGCGCCGATATGCAGGCCCATGCTGCCGGCCGGACGGCCAAGCATCGCCGGACGAATGAGGTCAATTGCATGTGCGAGCGGCAACAAGGAGGCGACGTCCTGAAAAGCGCCGGGCAATTGGTTGACCGGAAACATCGCGCCGCAAAGGAAGAGCATGGGTGTTACAACAAGCGTATTATAAAATATGAAATACTCATAACTGGGCGCAAGCGCCGTGACGACCATCGCTAGACTTGCGAAGGCGAGGCCACTGAGAGCGATGACTGGCAGCAAGCAGAGGATGGATGGCCACGATGCGTAGCCGAGCGTGGTGGCAACAATAGTGATTGCTGTGCCCGCCATCAGGGCCTTGGTGGCTGCCCACGCCAATTCGCCGAGTAAGATATCGCCGAGCGTCAGCTGAGTGCATAGCATTCCTTCCCAGGTGCGCTGGTCGCCCATGCGGCCGAAACTCCCGTAAACCGTTTCAGCGGTCGCCGATGCCATCGCGCTTGTGGCAACCATGCCAGCCGCGAGAAACGCAATGTACGAAGTGCCCTCAACAGGACCTATCATTGTTCCGATTCCAAAGCCGAGACCGAACAGATAGATCATCGGATCGGCGAGGTTGCCGAGCACCGATGCAAGCCCGATTTTCTTCCATCCAAGATAGTTGCGGCGCCAAACCGCGACCCAATTCCACGCATTGGCGGGCATGCCCGCCGCATAACGTTCGCCCATTGTTCAGTCCTCCATCTCGCGCCCGGTTAGCCGCAAAAACACATCCTCGAGATTGGGGGGACGCTGCAGAAGGCGTAGACCCGCGCGCCCGCGTAGCTGCGCCAGCACCTGCTCCGGATCGGGTGCATAGCAAAAAAGCGTCTCACCGCTCACCTCGATGCGCTGTGCGTACGGCCGGATCAGCGCACCCAGTTCATGCGGATTGCCGCCGTAGACCTCGACCACGTCACAGCCGATCTGCTCGTCAATGAGTGCGGACGGGCGGCCTTCGGCGATCTTGCGCCCCTCCTCCATAACGCACAGCCGATCGCACAGCCGCTCGGCCTCTTCCATGAAATGGGTAGTCAAAAGAATAGTCTTGCCCCGCGCCAGCAGCGATCGCAGCCGTTCCCAGATCAGGTGGCGGGCCTGCGGATCGAGGCCGGTGGTCGGCTCGTCCATCACCAGCAAGTGCGGGTCATTGATCAGCGCACGCGCGAGCGTCAGGCGCCGCTTCATGCCGCCGGACAGTTCGGCGACGCGCGCATCCGCTTTGTTCTCGAGGCGGGCGAACTCAAGCAGCGATGGTATGACCGCATCGATCTGGCGTCTGCTCATCCGGAAGTAGCGCCCGAACACCAACAGGTTCTCGCGTACAGTGAACGCGGTATCAAGATTGTCGAACTGCGGGACCACGCCGATGCGCATACGTGCCAAACGCGCGCGCGCCGGCACTGGAACGCCGAGCACAGTAATCTTCCCCGCATCGGGCGATGTCATGCCGAGGACCATACGCGCAATCGTGCTTTTGCCCGCGCCGTTCGGTCCCAAGAGCCCGAAGCATTCCCCCGCCGCAACGCGGAACGACAGCCTGTCGACAACGAGCTTGTCATAAGTTTTGCTTACGTCAGTAAGATCGATCGCTACCATGGACATGGGTTCATTTTACCGAGAGGGACGCCAAGACTGGCGGTTGCTTGGTTGCCTGCCGGACCTGAAACTGTGACTCGTCTTCGCCATCCCAGCCGTCGATAACGAACTGATCGACATCACAAGGATTTAGCCCCTGTTCCGGTAAAGCGGCGACAATTGCGTCGAGATCATCGATGGCTTGGTAACGCGGATCGTTGTGCCGCTTTTCCTGGTCAACGCAGAAGACGAGCCGTCCATCCTCGACCAGGGGGATCGCCCCATCATGGGTCAGCTTGGTACCACAGATGCGCATAGTGTCTCCACGTTAACGGCGATAGATTCGATTCATCAGGAAGCGGAAAGCGGGTTCCGGAAACGGACGAGCAAGCAGTCTTCGTTGACCGACTCGCCCCGACACTCAAGACGCTCTACCTCGATCAACGTTTCGTTCAGCATGGCGATGACCGGCTCAGCACCAGCGGCGTGACCCCAGCGACGGCAATTAGCATCCCTTGCTGATCCGAAGATCAGATGCCCGCCTGGCGCAAGCACCCGCACCAGGTTTTTGACGGCCGCGCGCATCTCGGCTATGTCTTCGAGATAGTAGAGGACCTCCGCCACAACGATCAGGTCAAACAACTCGTCGGTCGAAAACTGTTGAACATCGGAGACTATCCAGTTGATGCGCGACGGCTCGTTTATCCGTTGACGTGCTCGAGCAATCGCTTGCGCCACGACATCGATGACGGTGAGCCCTTGGCAGTAGGGGGCTAGTTTTTCCGTGAATGCGCCGGCAGCGCACCCGACTTCGAGGGCATTTGAAATGGAGCCTTGGGCAAGCGCCAGCTGGAGCATTTGCGTGTGGCGCTTCCGCTCGAACGGATTGCCGTCGAGAAGCCACGGATCGTCTGCGGCCAATTCCCGATCAAGCAACTGATGATTCACGTTCTGGGTCAAACTCGTGCACCTCTCGTCCACTAGGTAATTAGCGATCACTCGTCGCCGCAAATGTTGCCCGACAGCACTAATTCCGAAGAATCCCGCGCAAGATTGAGCCTGCGAAGCGGAGCCGCATGCGGCGAGAATTCTGCCCTGCTGGAACCAGTGATCGGAGTTTGGGTGGCGGCCTGTTTTCGCCCAGTGTTCGATGTAGCGACAGCAGAGCCTCGCGACAGCCAATCGCTATTGCTCAATGTACACAGCGCGTAGGCTTTCAACGGAAGCAAGAGAAAGATGTTGATGAACGTGTGCAGCGAAAAGCCCAGAAATCGAAACTGTCGGGCACGAAATGCTACCACGCTGCATCGGAGCATGGTCATGGACACAATCATCAGTCCTGTCCACCAAGGCACAGAGCCTGTCAGTGCGAAATGTGCGAGGCCCGTTACTACCGATACGGCGAGGAGTAGCGCGCCGAGATTCTGTCCGACCACGTCCAACGTGAGATAGCTATTTAGGCTGGGCAGCAAGCGCAGCCCAAGCAGCGTGTCCCGGAATGTGCTTCGTGCCCAACGGAGTTGTTGGCGCAGATACGGTCCGAGTCTGTTCGGGACGACTGTGGCCGCGATGGCGCTCGGAACGTACTCGGTTCGAAAGCCTGCTTTCAGCATCAGGATAGTAAGATGGCGATCCTCACCGAAGTCGCTTGGCTTGCCCCGAAAAAACTGCGACTCGTACTGGTCCAGTAACAAAAGGAGCGCAGACCGGCGGTACATGGCACATGGGCCGCAACAGCACATAACGGCACCGAAGCGAGCCTGCGCCGCGCGCTCCTCGTTGCAAGCCAGCCAGTACTCCATGTCTATCAGCCTGGTCAGCCAGCTCTCGGTCCGGTTACTGGCCGTCAACTGACCCATGACTGCGCCGACCGCTGAATCTCGCATTTTCGGTACAAGCTTGGCAATGACGTCGGACGCGAGTAACGTGTCTGAATCAACGTTAAGCACCAGATCCCCTGATGAGCGGCGTATCGCGGCGATCTGCGCCTTGCGCTTTCCAACATTCTCGGGAAGCAAAATGATGTCGAACCTAGGGTCGCGCGCGTAGGCTTCGTGGACAGTTCCTAAGGCTTCGCGATTTCCAGAACCGTCATCAACCACATAGACCCGAAGTCTTCCGGCGTATTCTTGGTCGGCAATGGAAGCCAGGCACTCTGAAAGCGTGCGCGGATCCTCGTTGAAGCAGGGGACGATGACATCCACGCTGGGCAGTTGATCGGAGCCGACGAGAACCTCTAACGCCGATGAGTCGTTTGTCGGCAGAGCATAAATCCCCTGCATGCTCTTATAAGCAGTCGAGAGCAGCGCATAAAGCGATATGGCCACAGTGCTGGTTGTTCCAAGAAGAGTCATGGGATCTCGTTTGTTCAGTGATGTTGAGGAAGTGAGCGGATTACAAATCCGCGCTCACGCAATGCTGGAATCAGCCGGGACAGCGCCGTGACCGTCTGGTCGCGCAGACCGGCGTGAGCGCCCCGGCTCAACTCGCCGGGAGGGCATCCGTCGTGCAAGAGTACAATTGCGCCCGGCCGGACAGAGGCGAGCACTGAATTAATAATCGCGTCGACTCCAGGGCGAGACCAATCTCGAGGGTCGACGGACCAATGAAGGGCCGCCAGCCCGGCGATCTGTGATGCTGTGCAGACTTCTTCGCTCCAGGCGCCGTAGGGCGCGCGAACATAGCGCACCGAGGCCTGCGGGCACGCTCTCATGATGGCGTCGTTCGCTTCAAAGACCTCACGTTGCACTTCGCCGAAGCCGCATTGGTACAGATCCGGATGAGACATCGTGTGGTTGCCTACCTCGTGCCCTTCTGCGATCATCCGTTGGATTAGATCTGGGTGCTCTAAGGCGTAGGCGCCGATGACGAAGAAAGTCGCCGGCACCCGCTGCTCTGCCAGAACGTCGAGAATCTCCGGTGTGAAAAGTGGATTGGGACCGTCGTCAAACGTCAGATAAACGCTGCGACGGCCGGTGCCGTCAGAGCACTCACGGCGCACTTCGTAGAAGCAATCGGGACGGCTCATAGCTCTGGTCCGTTCCGATCGATCATCGTGCCCGTGGGCCATTCGCTGATCGGCCGTCCAACTGGCAGAACAATGGTGAGTGCGTCATCGATGCGTGTGGGCGGCAGGTCGAGGCGCGCCTCTGGTCGGGTGGAGCGCACGCGAATTCCCGACAAAACGGCCAAAGGGCTGTATCGCCGCCCGAACCTCTCAACATGATTCCGCAGCGCGTCCCGGACCGTTCCGAAAGCGAATGGAACGCCAAGCTCCTGCAGTATTGGAAGCATGACATGGATTGAATGGGCGATTCCGAGACCCTCAAGGTCCGGACGTACCCCGTACAGGCCCAGCTCAGCCACCAACAGGTCGACCGCGTCAACCTTGATGAAACGGCGCAGTACGCCCATGTGAGCCGCTACACCGCCGCTTGGATCATAGGCGATTACGCGGAGTTCAGGCCTGGCTCCGGCCCAGCTTCGACTACCTTCGAACGGTTCTGCGTTGGACGCCCCAGTCGGCCCGTACGTATCACGAAAGAACTCGGCGAGCTTAACGTGATCGGAGAGCTGCAACTCGTTTTCCCAGCACAACTTCCACTGCACCTGATGGCGCATTCAGGACCTCTCTTCATATTAGTTTTTTGCGGGCCGCATTACCCGACCAAAGCGGCGTCGTTGGCTGCATTCAACCGTTGTCGTTGGCGAAGGCGAGCCAGACGCTTTCTCGAAGTTCCGGCCCGTGTCGTCGATTTGAGCTTGACGTCGCTCCTTAACGTTCCTCTAATGCATGGCTCGTAAATTCGTAAAATTGATTGTTTGAATGATACGCATCCACACGTTGGATAACATGACATGCGTTTCAAGGGACTCGATCTAAATCTCCTCGTTGTGCTGGACGCTCTGATGAGGGAGCGTAAAGTCACTGCCGCGGCTCGCAGTATTAACCTGAGCCAGCCGGCCATGAGCGCCGCCGTCGGTCGGTTACGCGCCTATTTCAACGATGAGCTATTTACGATGAACGGCCGCGAGCTCCTTTTGACACCGCGCGCCGACGGGCTCGCCCCAGCAGTCCGGGAGGCATTGCTGCACATCCAGCTGTCGATTATTTCCTCCGACGCTTTCAACCCGGCCCAATCGGATCGTCTCTTCCGAATGATGCTTTCCGATTACATCACGCTCGTATTTTTTAAGAAGATCGTAGAGCGTGCTGCGCGGGAAGCTCCCGCCGTTCGCTTTGAATGTCTGCCTATTTGCGACGACCCCGAGGAGCTTCTCCGGCGCGGCGACCTTGATTTTCTGATTATGCCGGAAGTGTTCATGTCGAAACATCCTCGCGCAGCCCTGTTCGACGATATGCTCGTATGCGTAGGCTGCGGCACGAACAAGCAGCTGTCAGAGCCACTTACATTCGACCGATACTTGTCCATGGGGCATGTCGTGCTCAAATTCAGGCACACCCGGCAGCCCACCATGGAGGAATGGTATTTGCTCGAGCACGGTTTCGAGAGACGCGTCGAGGTCGTCGTACAGGGCTTTAGCCTGATCGCGCCCGTCCTGTCAGGCACCAACCGCATCGGGACCATGCCCTTACGGCTGGCGCAGCATTTCGCAAAAACAACACCCCTCCGGATTGTCGAACTTCCGCCGCCACTTCCTCCTCCCGCATTCACGGAGGCCGTCCAATGGCCTGAGCTTCACAATACTGATCCGGCAAGCATGTGGATGCGGGAAATGATGTTGCAGGAGGCATCTTGCCTGGCGCCTTTGCCTGAAATCATTGAGAGTGTCGGGCACGCCGATCCGACCTTGCGGTTGTTGGTACCGACTGCCACCGCGATTTCGCGTGCGAAGTCCCGGAAGATGTTAAGCCCCACTTAAACACCGGGCCTTTGACCAGCAGAGCGGCGCAGTTGCTTGTCAAGTACGAGGGCCAGGAACGAGCAGAACACACGCCCGGGGTTGCTACTGAATGACTGCCGCCTCCGATTTTGCTTGCGGAGTCCCAGAAGATGCTCAGCCCCACTTAAATGCCAACGTCGCAGGCCTTGCCGCGGCTTTTCACGCGCGGCCAGGCGAGGAGATGGCGCCGATCCAATCTGTGCCAGCCTCGCTACTGGCGTTGACGACAGTGCCCTGCACCGAGAAAGTCGGGCACTTGGCAATGAAGCCGGTGGAGCTTGACGCTGCGGACCCAGGCAATTGACCCCGCGCTTCTGCCTGAACGCGTGGCCGATCCGTTCATCTAATCGGCGCTTCATCCTGCCCGGCTGAGGCCCGTGGGTGCGGCCACCCCGCGGGATGGGATCATCATTCAACTCCCCGACTTACGATAGAGTCCATGAGTTTCATATATTTTCCGGCAGATGGATGTCGAACGGGAGAAATGTCTGTCCGGGTGTTTCAGCGGTGCCGGTCTCGATAGCCCGCGTCATCAGCGTTATCAGCTCCTGGCAAAGTCGGCGCATTGGCGTGGCGACCGCCATCGTGACGATATTATCTGCGAGCGCCGCCCGAGACTCCGGCGTGATTTCATTCACGATCGCGACGAGATCGCGACTTTTGCCCTCTTCTCGGAGCGCGGAGATGGCGCCCTCCATGCCGCCGCCGGCGACATAGAAGCCGACGAGCTCGGGCTCTCGCTGCATGAGATCAAGCGTTGCCTCGTAGGTGATCTGCCGTTTCTCGAGGTTCATGACTGGATCCAGCACCTCGAACGTGGGCGCGTTCTCACGGCAATAGGAGCGAAAGCCGACGTCACGGAGCTCGTGCCCCTGGAAACGATGGCTGCCGACAAAAACCGCCACTTTGCCGGGCCGTTTTGCAACCTTGGACACCATCCAAGCGGCCGTGCGCCCCACCTTGCGGTTGTTAAGGCCGATATACCCCTGTCGCACGCCGGCGGCGAAGTCGGAAAGCAGCGAGAAAACCGGAATGCCTTTGGCCTTGAGGTCCTCAACCGCTGCTGTAATTTTCGGGTGGTCCGGTGCCACCATCGCGATCGCATGGCAGCGTGCGCCCAAATCCTTGAGCCGCGCGATCAGGTCGCTCGGCATATGTGACGGGGCGAATTCGACGAGCGGAATGCCGTGGAAGGACTGGGACAAATTGACCGATGCTTCGACCTCGCGCGCAAAGTCTTGGTAGAAATGCTGGGCCGGTTTTCTCAAGATGAAGCCCAGACGGTAGTGCGGTAGGTCTCGCCGCAAGCGCTGCTTGATTAGCCCGGCAGCATGATAGCCGATCGCGTGGGCGGCGTCGTGGACCCGCCGCGCGGTCTCCTCGCGCACCGGATGGCGGGCGTTCAGAACCCGATCGATCGTTGCTACGCTGACTCGGGCTTCGCGGGCGAGATCGGCGATTGTGGGGCGCTTGGTCATAGGTCCTATTCTGATCGGTTTTTGACGCGGGCCGGCTCTCTGTCGCCTAACGCGTTTCGGTTTCGGGTGGCAAAGTGAAAACGTCCCATACGAATGGCCAACAGCGTGTTGGACGAACATCATTCCAGACGTAAACCGGCCGGGTATACTGAAAGGCTCATTCGCTTAAAGGGCGGTGACGGTTTGCACTCACACATTTAGCGCTTCGGCTACATGGTCCGTGAGGAGCCGTTTAGAGGCTGCGGGTCGGTCGTTCAGTTCATGTGACCAGCTAGGCGACTTAACAGGTCGTGGGCCGCCCACCTTATTGGGAGGAGGGTAGCCGGTTTGATGCCTCGGCAAGCTGATGACTGCAGAAGGCGGCTTTCATCTGTGCTCGGTCCAATTCTCCTTCCCAGCGGGCGACGACGAGGGATGCCACTGCGTTGCCGACGCAATTCGTCAGCGCCCGGCATTCGGACATGAAGCGGTCGATGCCGAGTATCAGTGCCATCCCAGCAACGGGAACACTCGGAACTACGGCGAGCGTAGCCGCCAGGGTGATGAAGCCCGCGCCTGTGACACCTGCAGCGCCCTTGGAGGAAAGCATTGCTACGAGCAGCAGCAGCACCTGATCGCCGATGGACAGATCCGTGTTCGTCGCCTGCGCGATGAAGAGGGCCGCCAGCGTCATGTAGATATTCGTGCCGTCCAGATTGAATGAGTATCCGGCCGGGATGACGAGACCCACAACCGAACGCCTGGCGCCCGCCTTCTCCATTTTCTGCATCAGCGAAGGGAGCGCCGCCTCCGAGGAGGACGTTGCGAGGACAAGCAGCAGCTCTTCCTTGATGTAGCGAATGAGAGAACAGATCGAGAAGCCGTTGTAGCGACAGACCGCGCCGAGAACCCCGAACACGAAGAGGAAGGCGGTGAAATAGAACGTCGCGACCAGCATCGCGAGGTTGACCACCGAACCGATGCCATATCTGCCGATGGTGAAGGCCATTGCGCCAAAAGCGCCGATCGGCGCGGCCTTCATCAGAATTCCAACGAGCTTGAAGACAGGCGCGATGAGCGCCTGAAGGAAGCAAACGACAGGCTTGCCCGGCTCTCCGGCCATCGCAAGCGCCATGCCGAACAGAACCGAGAAGAACAGCACCTGCAGGATGTCGCCTTCCGCGAAGGCACCGACGATCGTTGGCGGGATGATGTTCATCAGAAAGCCGGTGACCGACTGCTCGCTGGCTTTTGCGGCATAGGTATTCACGGCCTGGACATCGAGCGAGGCCGGATCAATGTTGAGGCCGGCGCCAGGCTGGACGACATTGGCGACGATGAGGCCGACGATCAGCGCGAGCGTCGAGAAGGTGAGGAAATAGACCATTGCTTTACCAGCGACCCGGCCGACCTTATGAAGATCGTTCATGCCGGCAATGCCGGTGGCAATTGTCAGGAAGATGACAGGCGCGATGATCATCTTGACCAGCTTGATGAAGGCATCACCCAGCGGCTTCAGGCTCTCGCCGGTCTCCGGATAAAAATAGCCAATTGCGACGCCGAGCGCGATGGCGGCAAGCACCTGGGCGTAGAGCTTGGTGTAGAAGGGTTTGCGGGGCGCGGGACTCGCGCCGCGGACTTGTGCAGCTGACACTGGTTCTCTCTCCCTGACCGGATCGAGGTGGCGTGACTTCTCCCTATCGCGGCGCTCCGGTCGAACGCTGCACCAACGCCGCCGCAATACCCATGCCAGATGAATCCGCATGACCTGAACTGACGTGGGCTCGCCAATGATGGAGGAATGCGGTGTCAGACCAGCGGGATAGGCCGCGGTCCGGCACGCCCTTGATGTCTCTGGCAGAGTGCTGCCGGTCGATCCCTCTGGCTAGCGGTTTGCTGCACAGAGCGTGGTGGGTTCCTCGTTTTAGCCGGCTTTGGACCGGGCCGCATCGCTGGCGCCAGCGCGTACCAAATAGGTCGCCTGTTCATAAGCCCGTCCAGATGACAGGCTAACTTACCCCTGTTCGGAAGCGCTGTGACAGGCGAGTTCCTCTCGCCGGAACGCCTGCGCCACATGACGAAATCCGTTGGTCTAGAGGAGGCCGAGAGCTTCGCTTTCCCTGACTAGCCGTGGCACCCATGATGGAATGAATGCGCTGGCACAAGGCGGGAACGACGAGGGTCCAGCACGACCCGTTGATGTTCACTGACAGAGTGCTGCCGGTCGATCCCTCTGGCTCGCGGTTCATCGGTGGCATCAGAGCCGAGAATGGCTGTGCTCTTTGCAGCGCTCCCGCTGCATGAAAGCCACGTCGAGACGTAGAGATTGACGCCGTTGGCGCTGACCACGACGATGCGATCTGGAAATTGCGAGCACCGCCTACCAAGCCGTACTCGACGCCAGCTTCGCGCCTTCACCGCAAACGACCAGTGCCGTTGGCGGTTATTATCACTTCCGCCCCTCCTTCGCGGGCGCTGGTGAATGGCACGGCCCGGCTTTTACACTCGGCGCGGTCAGCCGCTCGGGCACCGCATCGCCGGCGCAAGTATTTCCGTCGTTCAACGGCAAAAACAGAATTGATGAATTCTATCATATGCCGCGAGGTTTCCTTTCACGAATGAAAGAAAGCTCGATTGACTATCCCGCCTCGCTCCAGTCTGTTGAAAACAACGTGTGGTTGCCTTGGTGCAAGCCGAGACCATGGCCAAGCTTCGTGGAGGGGAGAGCCAAGCGATGCTTCAGGGTTCGATCCGCTTTGCACTCGACCAAACGGCGGCGGCACGAGTTCACGTCGGAGTATTTTCGCGCTTGCTCGCGACGTCGCGGGCGCACATGCCGCCGGCCTACGTTTGATGGCGCGAGATCGAGGATCACATGCACCACAACATTCGCAAATCAGAACAAAATGCCAGCGAGTGCGGCATATCGCTGCCGGATGCGATAAGAGGTTGTCCAACGTCCGAGACGAATCCTGCGAATGGGGTATTGCACGAGCGCGCCCTCACCGGAATATTTGAAATATCGAAAATACTCACCGGTCCCGCCCGGCTCGAACTCACGTTGGCCAAGGTCGTTGATCTCCTGCACTCGTTAGTGCAGATGCGGCACGGCATCATCACTCTCTGCGATGCCGAGGCCGGACTGGACATCACCGTGGCCAGCGACTGCGACACGAACAGCAATGAGCCCTCCCGGTCGCGCGTGCCGCGCAACGCCATCGATCAGATTGTGACGACGGACACGCCGCTCATCGCTGAGGACATAGCGATGCATCCGGCCTTCACTGCCGCTGACATCGAGGTGCTTGGGGCCTCCGACACCGTGTCCTTCATCGGCGTTCCCATTCGTGTTGATGGGAACGCCGTAGGCGCGCTGACTATGGACAGGGCTTTGGAAAGCAGGTCAAGCTATCGGCTCGATTACGATGTCCGACTGCTCACCATGATTGCCAACATGGTGGGACAGACAGTCAAGTTGCACCGCTTCTCCGCGGGGGACCGCGAGCGACCGCCGGAGTTGGAAGATCGGCTGCAAACGAAATTTTCAGATGTTAAGCACCCTGCACCCCGGCGCAAAAAAGTTCATGTCGAGGGGATGATTGGTGACAGTCCGGCGATAAGCGCGCTGCTGGAGAAGATCGCGATCGTAGCCAAGGCAAAAACCACGGTTCTGTTGCGAGGCGAGTCCGGTACCGGGAAGGAGCTGGCTGCCAAGGCAATTCACGAGTTGTCGCCGCGCGCCAAGCGGCCCTTCGTTAAACTCAATTGTGCAGCGCTCCCAGAGACAGTCCTGGAATCCGAATTGTTCGGTCATGAGAAGGGTGCCTTCACAAGCGCATTCAATTCCCGCAAGGGGCGCTTTGAGCTCGCTGACAAGGGGACGTTGTTTCTGGATGAGATTGGCGAGATCTCGGCCTCGTTCCAGGCAAAGCTACTGCGCGTGCTGCAGGAGCAGGAGTTTGAGCGCGTCGGCAGCAATCAGACCATTAAGGTCGATGTTCGCGTGATTGCCGCCACGAATAGGAACCTGGAAGAGGCGGTTGCAAGGAATGAGTTCCGCGCCGACCTATACTACCGCATCAACGTGGTTCCCTTGCTGGTACCAGCATTGCGCCAGAGGCGCAGCGATATTCCGCTGCTCGCAGCTGAGTTTCTCAAGAAGTTCAACGACGAGAACGGCTGTACGCTTACCTTCGATCCGTGTGCGATTGAAGTGCTGATGAAATGTGAGTTTCCCGGCAACATTCGCGAGCTTGAAAATTGCGTGCACCGGACAGCGATCCTGGCCGAGGGACTATCAATCGGGAGAAACGACTTTGCCTGCTCCCAAGGCCAATGCTTTGCCGAGGCGCTGTGGAAGTGCAGATCGGGCAAGGCCGCGCTGCAACCAGCGCCGATCCTGCCGGAGTCAGTGAATCCGGCCACGCCGCCGGATGCGGCAGCCTGTTCGGCCGCGACCACAGTCCCGCGTGCCGGCGCAACACACCCAATTGGTGCGAGGACCCCCGACATAGAGCGCGTCATTGCTGCCATGGAAAGATGTGGCTGGGTGCAGGCAAAGGCAGCGCGCCTCCTTGGACTGACCCCGCGCCAGATTGGCTACGTGCTAAGGAAATACGGCGTCGAGATCAAGCGTATCTGAAACCGAGGAGATGAGCTGAGCTGCTTAGCGCCTTTTGGCAGCGATGCAGATCCGCGTCCGCGTCCACTCAATTCACCGAGGACAGCCTGGCCGAATTCCCGTGTCTGCGTTGCGACCATCGTGTGAGAGGCAACGCTTCCATCGTCAATCCTGTCCGCCATGTTGCTCTCGTTGCGAGCTCATACGGATGCCCCCTGTGTGACTGAAACGGAGTTAAAATATGTCCGATGCAAAACTGCAAACTGTGCTTTCGGCTCTTCCGCCAGTGACGCGACAGTTAGATGCTCTGCCGTCCAACGGACCAGCGCCGGACGGAAATTTTGTCAAGCTGAATACGAATGAGAACCCGTTTCCGTTGCCGCCAATCATAATGCAAAGTGCAGTGGCGGCCCTCAAGTGCCAGTATCTATATCCGGATGACGATAACATCAGCTTGAGGGAAGCGGCGTCCAGCACCTATTGCGTTTCCAGGGATCAGGTCATCGCAGGCAACGGGTCGTCTGAACTGCTCGGACTCATCTACAGAGCTTTCCTCGCGCCTGGCGACAAGGTTGCGATGATGTCGCCAGGGTTTTCGTTCAACCGCAAACTTGCCATGATTCAGGGCGCCGAGTTTCTCGAAATCGGATGTCAAGCTCATTCCCTGCCAATGGAGCAATTGCTTTCCGGTCCGGCAAAAGACGCCAAGTTCATTATGTTGGCCAATCCAAACAATCCGACCGGAACATTCCTCCCGATAAGCGATATCGAACGCCTCGTAGCACAATCGGACCGCTTGGTTGTCCTTGATGAAGCCTACGTCGACTTTGCACCCGATCATGGCCTGCGCCTCATCAACCGGTATCCGAACGTTCTGATCTTGAGGTCATTCTCGAAAAGCTATGCCGCCGCCGGCATTCGCGTCGGTTTCGGTTTCGGTCACCCTGAAATTATTGGCAGGCTGCGAAACATCCAGAACGTCTTCAACATGAACGTCATCGGGCATGCCGTTGGTATCAGCGTGCTTGCGCATCGCGGCGCCTACGCAGAGAACCACAAGCACATCAAGGATGAACGAGAGCGAGTGACAGTCGCGCTGTCGCAACTCGGATTTTCCGTAACGCCCTCCCGCGCAAATTTCTTGCTGGCCCGTGTGCCCGCGGGACAGGACGGCTCATGGTGGCAAGCAGCATTGGAAAGGCAAAAGATACTTGTCGCGTTTTTTCCGGACAAAGGCTTGGAACACTGCATCCGCGTCAGCATCGGCACAAAAGAGCAGATGGATGCATTTCTTGCTGCCGCTGGCGACATTGCTGGAAGCTTAACGGTGCCAAGCTCCAAGGGCAGGGAAGCGTCAGGCTCTGCTTCTTCGTTACGCTGACGCTAATCGGCGATCACACACATCTCTTCCGACTTGCTTGGTCATCCCAGCAAGAGAACAGCCTGCTTTTAAAATCGGGGACTTATCGAGTGACAAACGTCTTTCCTTCAAACTTATCGTTCGGCATCTTCGATCATCTGGACGAGGATGGCCGCGACATCGGTCGGCAATACGAAGATCGCCTGATGTTAGCAGAGGCGTGCGATCAGCTAGGGTTCTATGCCTATCATCTCGCAGAACACCATTGTACTCCCCATGGGAGAGGTCCATCGCCGAATCTGTTCTTATCGAGCGTCGCCCAGCGCACCCGGCGCTTGCGTCTCGGACCCTTGGTGATGCTGCTTGCGCTTTATCATCCGCTGCGTGCGTTCGAAGAGATCTGTATGCTGGACCAGTTGAGCGGTGGCAGGCTCGAACTGGGCATAGGGCGCGGTGCTCTCCCGATCGAATTGGGCTACTTCGGGATTGGTGCGGACGCGGTGCCGGGCCGTTATGCCGAAGCCAGCGAAATCCTCATGGAAATACTTGTTAATCCGATGAAGGTCGGCACGCTATGCTATCAAGGCCGCCATTTTGATCTCAATGACGTTCCTTTGACGCTAAGACCTCATCAGCGTCCACATCCGCCGACATGGGTCGCTGCCAATCGACCCGAGTCCGCAGCTTGGGCGGCTGCGAATGGAACAAATATCGCGTGTGTAGGACCTTCCTCTTCTGTTCGCAAAACTACTGATGCGTTCCGCGCCTATCGAGAGGACAACGCTGGCGCGGGGGATCAGGCGCAATTTATCGGATTGCTCCGCATGGTCGTGGTTGGGCGTTGTGACACACATGCCTATTCGCTCGCGGCACCTGCTTACGAACGCTGGCTCAAGAGCTTCCAATTCCTTTACGAGCTTAACGCTATCCCCACTCCACCAAACCTGCCGCTGACCTTCGATGCGGCAGTCGAGAGTGAATTGTGCGTGGTAGGATCAGCAGAATCTGTGCGAAAAGCTCTGTTAGGTCAGTTGGAAGTGGCAGGTGCCAACTACCTGCTTTGTCAACTGGCATTTGGAAATCTGCCGCTAGATGCTTCCCTGTACACCGCGACGACCATTCAATCCGAAATCATGGCTCGACTTGGCTGACCATGAAATTCGCGGTCACAGCGCTCCCTCACATCCACGTGCTCGAGCGTGCACGTGATGGGGACGGGCAATCGGGAGGGAGGCCAAACTGACGACGAGCCGGCGGCACAGAATACCAGGTTTGTGCGTTGGCTGGCGTCTGGGCCATCGTGTGAACCTGCACGATCCTAAGGAGATGATGGCCGAGCGCGTCACGATGCAGGCACGCGTCTGCTCGTCGCGCTCGCGAGCGGCTTTGCTGCGCCCAGCCACCAACGGGAGCGAGCTCGCCCGATGATGGGGGTGCACCGCGGTCGGGATACGATGCTGGAGGAAATCGTTCGCAGCCGGTCTTCACGAACTGCGAGGAGTGCTTGTCCTTGAATGCTGCCTGCTGGCCGTCTGCGGTGGCCTGAGTGGTCCGCCGACACGCCCGAAAGTCAACGCCACTACCACAAGGCCGCCAAAAACTCAGGTCTGGGAGCCAGCTTGGACGGTGGTCTCGTGTTCGGGAATGTCGTCGAAGGAGGCGTAGTTGAGATAGTAGAGTTTGGAATACAGGCCGCCCATAGCTATTAGCTCATCGTGGTTGCCAGTCGCAACAACTTGGCCATTCTGAAGCACGATGATGCGGTCGGCCCCCCGGATCGTGGCGAGACGGTGGGCGATGACGAGGCCAGTCCGCCCTTCAAGCAGCTTAATCAGAGCCTTCTGAATCTGCAATTCCGTGTAGCTGTCGATGTTGGCGGTCGCTTCGTCGAGCACGAGGATCTTGGCGTCAGCGACGAGGGCGCGGGCGAAACTGATAAGCTGGCGCTGGCCGAGAGATAAGTTGTCGCCGCGTTCGCCAAGTTGGGTCTCATACCCGTCGGCGAGGCTCATGACGAAGTCATGCGCGCCGACCGCCTTCGCCGCCTCGATCACCTTGTCGCGCGTGGCTTCCGTCTTCTGGTATCGAATGTTCTCGAAGACCGTCCCGGTGAACAGGAATGGCTCCTGCAGCACCATGGCGACCTGGCGGCCGAGCGATTCCTGGGTGAGGTCGCGCACATCATGCCCGCCGACCAGCACCTGACCCTGCTGAACATCATAGAAGCGATGGACCAGGGCCATCGCACTCGATTTGCCAGAACCGCTCGGTCCGACCAGCGCGACCGTCTCGCCGGGATTGACCCTGAAGGAGACATTTTTCAGAACCGAACGGTTCGGATCGTAGCCGAAGGTGACGTCCCTAAACTCGACCGAGCCGTCCATTTCGGGCGAAAGTACCTCGGCATTGGGTTTGTCCTGAACATCGATCTTGACATCGAGCACATCGGTCAGGCGCTTGCCTGAGGCCATGGCGCGCTGCATGATCGAATATTGCAGGGTGAGTGAGCGGATCGGGTCAAAGAAGCGCTGGATGTAAAACAGGTAGGCTACCAACACGCCCACATCTATACGGCTATTCACGACCATCGAGCCGCCGACCACAATAACGGCGGCCAAGGCGAGGCCCGTGAGGCCATCGACGATAGGCACCATGACCAGTGCATATCTGGCAGCGATCAGTTGGGTCCTGAGGTTGGCATGGGCCCGGTCGTCGAAAAGAATGAAATTCACCTGCTGGCGATCCATCGACTGTATGGTCCGCACGCCGTGAATGGCTTCGGCCAGCGCGCCATTGACGACGGAATTGGTTTCGTGTGCAGCCATGAAGGCGTCGCGGGCACGCGGCAGCCAGACAATGCGGACGATCACCAGGATCGGCAGAACCGACAGCGTCAGGAGGCCGAGGCGAAAGTCGAGCCACAGCATTACGAAAACGATGCCGAAGAGAAGTGCAACATCGCCTAGGGAATATACCGAGGTTTCCAGGAACTCCTGTATGGAGTTAACGTCGCCTTGCAGGCGCGACATCAGGCGTCCGACCTCAGTCTTGTCCATGAAAGAGAGCGAAACCTTTTGCAGATGGCCAAACATGGCGCGGCGGATGTCGAACAGGACAGCTTCGGCAATTTTCCCATCCAAGGTTTCCTGCATGTAACCGGCGGCGAAATTGACCAAAATCGCCGAAAGGAACGCGCGGACGGCCGCAAGCTGGGCTGAGCGATCGCTCCCTGCCGGGTTCATGCCGTTGTCGATCGCGTAGCGGATGATCAAGGGGATGAGAAGCTGCGTCCCGGTGAAGATCAACATCGCGACAATCGTGACAACTACCTTTGCCCGATAGGGATGGACGAAGCCCCAGATCCGGCGGAGGATGCTCTTGTCGAAAGCCCGGCCGAACATCTCCTCCTCGATCCGGTGCGAGCCGACGACCGCGCGCGGAGGGCGTCTGCCGTCGTCACGTTCGGCTTCGAGTTCGCCGGGGCCCTGGTCCATCAGCGGGCGCCCCCATACTGGGTCATATGCTATCACCTGGGCGCGTCTGGAGATCGTAAAGGGCCCTGTAGCGTCCCCGCTTCGCCAGAAGCTCTTCATGCGTGCCGCGTTCTACGATTTCGCCGTTATCGACAAAAAGGATCTGATCGGCATGCATAAGCGCACTCAGCCGGTGCGCGATGATGATCGTCACCCGATCCTTGGCGAAGCGCCGCGTCGCCGCGCGAATGCGCTGCTCGGTGCCGGCATCGATCGCGGCCATCGAGTCGTCGAAAACGACGACAGAGGGGCGCAGCATCATGGTGCGAGCAATCGTGAGACGCTGGCGCTGGCCGCCAGAGAGAGAGACGCCGCGTTCGCCCACGACCGTCTCATACCCTGCTGGGAGCCCGAGGATGTAGTTGTGGAGCTGGGCGAATTCGCCAGCGCGTTCAATTCGCTGTCTCTTCGCCCAGGGGTCGCCATAAGCGATGTTGTTCTCAATCGTGGTGGTGAACAGGAACGCATCCTGCTGTACAACGGCAACCGCCTTGCGAAGGCTCTCGAGGGTGACATTGCGTATGTCCTGGCCGTCCAACGTGATGGCGCCACCGGTCACGTCGTAAAAGCGGGGGATCAGATGAGCCATCGTCGATTTGCCGGAACCCTGCGGACCGACGATCGCGATCGTCTCGCCTCTCCGGGCCTCAAAGCTGAGGTTCTTCAGAATGGCGCGGTTTTCGACATTGGGGTACGCAAATGAGACATTGTGGAAGCGCAGAGTGCCGTCGCTTATCTCAAGCGGTCTGGCCTCGAGAGCATCCCTGATCGTGATCTCCTGATCGAGGAGACCGAAAAGCCGCGAACCGCAGCTGGAAGCGCGGGCAAAGGCATTGACCATGAGGCCGATCTGGCGGACTGGCATTTGCAGGATGGTCATGAAGGTCAGGAAGGTCGCCATGGTTCCGACGCTGATCTCGCCAGCGACGAGCTTGTTGCCACCGATCCAAAGCACCAATCCCATTGCGAAAAAGAAGGACAAGGTCATCGCCGACGTGCTGGGTACGTAGATGTCAACGAGATCGTTGGCGAGGCCGAGCGCGTTCTTGGAAGCGCGGTCGAACTTCAGCATCTCATAGGATTGAGCCGCAAAAGCGCGGACCACGCGGATGCCTGCGAGATTTTCCTTCATCACGCGGCTTAGTACCGAAAGGCGCTCATAGAGGTCGAGCCAGGTGGCGCGCAGCCTAAGCTGTGTGGTCGATGAGCGCCAGGCGACAAAAGGCACGAAGCTCAGCGCGACCAGGCCGAGCATGGGATCGGTCGAGATCATCATGTAGGCGCCGATCCCGATCAGCATGGTGAGCAGGACCACGCGAACGAGCGCGGTGGAAAAATACATCCGTACGCCTTGGAGATCGAGCATTCCGATGGTGATCAGATCGCCTGAATGGACCCGGTCGTGAAAGGAAAAGCTGAGACGCTGGATCTTGTCGTAGTAGGCGAGCCGCAGTTCGTACGCGACATGATGCCCGACGGCTTCGGCAAAATAGTTCTGCGCCATCGTGAAAAGGCCGCGTAGCGCGCTGACGGCGAGCAGCAGGAGAGCCGGGGTCCAGAGCGCTTGTCCTGCCGCGCTCCCGGCGACACCGCCCCCGATGGCTGTCTGGGCCTGGTCGACAGCCCGGCCGAGAAGCTGGGGAATGAGCAACTGGAGGATTGCCGCCATGATCGTCGAGCCCATAGCGAAGGCGACCTGCCAGGGATGCCGAAAATTCATACGCGTTATGCGCAACAGCGTACTCAAATCCCGGCCCCAGCGCGCCGCTTCAACATGAGTCAACGAATTCAGAGCGTTCGTTGCGCTGCCGACAGCATCACTGTTCACGGGTGTATTCCCGACTGCATTTTGCGTCTTCGTGGAAAGCCGAAGGACGCATCATCAAAGGCGACCGCCATTGTTAATCCCGTCCTCAACCTGCAGCCGTGCCCGTTCCCAGAAGCCGAGCCGCCGCTTCACCTACTGGCATGTCGATCACCGTTATTCCGCTTGCCGCAAGGAAACGCGCTTCGTTTCTGGTCAGGGTTTCCGCGTCCATTACAGTGCAATGGGGACCGCGGGAGCGCTTCATGATCTGTCTGGCGTAGGTGCGCAGCATCTGATCGTTGAAGCGGCAGCCAAGGAAGAAAAATCCACGGGTGATCCGCCGTTCCTTCACCACGTCTGGGATCGGTGTCTGGATATCAATTTCGGTCAGGACTTCGACATAGTCGGAATCTGCGACGAGAAAGTTTTGCGAGGGCCTACTACTCCCGTGAGGTGCATAGAGGACCGTCTTTGCCCCCGATCGAGCATCGAGCTCCCTCCCGGACAAATCGTAGGTTTTTGTCCAAATGTTGCGGATTTCGTTCGCCCGCGTAACGCCTTGTATCTCAACGACGTCCGTTCGGCCGGTCTCCACGAGAGCGGTGCGCATCGCGCTGTCATACCAGCTGTCGATGATGAGGGAGAGCGGCAGCCTTGCGAGCCAGGCGTGGAGGAGGGTTGGGCTCACCGGCGCTGCGAATATGTCGGTCATCCAAGCTTGAAGCGTCCGGCGATGCCGGCGCTGTTCGATGAATTGCGCAACCGACCACATATTGGTGCGGATCCTGGAAGGGGCGGGCGCCCGTGCATTGAGTGCCGCGGCAACGACCTCCGGAGTATGCGGCACAGGCGGTTCCGCACAGTTCAACCCAAGAAGACCCGGACCGAGATAGGGGATCACCTCATCGGCGGCGAGCGCTTCCTTCGCCAAGTCAAGCAGCTTATCGGCAAAACTGTCCCGCACGATGACGAGGTGGTCCGATGTCAGGATCGTGTTCATGCTCGTTTCCTCGCGACGCACCTAGGGGCAGCATCAGTCCTCTTCGGAAACCTTCCTTGCCTCGACAGTGATCGGCAGACGCGTATCCCGTGGAAGATCGGGTAGGAGGAGCCGCCACCCGTTCCTGAGCGTGACCGTTCCGCCCCACAACTCTTCCTTCTCGAGCTTGATGATCGGCTCTTCGAGGTCTTTTTTGGGGACATACGCCGACAAGCCAGCATCGGTCCTGCGGATCATGACTTTCATCTGGCCGTCCCTTCATTGGAATTGCTTTCAGCACTGCAGAACGCCTCGGCTTTGTCGAGGCTCATCAGTTCACGCGCTCGCATGCCGACGACGGTGCCACGGTCGATCCACTCGACCGCATAGATGAAGAACTGCTGGAGAAAGGTGCCGATGTCACGCACATATCCCTCATCGCCCTTCCGCACGAGATTTTCGCCGATCTCCCTGCCAGGATAGGTGCCGTCATTCTTTATGTGGCGAGTAGCACGTACCCGCTCTCCCGGCATGAATCGTGGCGGCCTGCGGATTTCGATCTCCTCTTCGCGTCTGAGCGACATGTCCGTTCCCTGATTTCTCTTGGGGCTGCAGATTGTGAACAAGGCGTTCCTGGCGTCCTGCGTAGGCAGCCCCAACCATGTCGGCAGCCCATGTGGTCACGCAGGAACGCAGGTCTTCGGCACCGGACATACCGAGGCACATTGCTGCGCATCGAAGACCCCCTCGCATTCGGTGCACTTCTGTGACTCGATCACGTAGCTCTCGCCTTTGAACTTGATCGCGCCGGAAGGACATTCGAATTCGCAGGCGCCGCATTGGGTGCATTGGGATGCGATGATCTTGAAAGCCATTTTAACTCCTGGTCCGAATGGATGAGACAGCTCAGGCCGTCGCCGCGAGTGCGGGGGCCCCTGACGTGGCGGTGTAAATCGCGCTGATTGCCGTCTCGATATAGTCATGGGCAAAAGCATCGGTCGCTTGGATTCCAGCCTCCGCGAGCTGATCCTGCGGGCAAGTTCCAATCCTGGCGCACAGCACGATATCTATGCCTTGAAGGGCTGCGATGATGCCATCGAGCGCGGCTTCCTTGCCCAAGCCGCCGAGGCAATACTTCTCCACCTTCCGATGCCCGACAAAGCTGATCCCCCTCGGCGAGGCTTGATAAACCTGGAATTCCTTCGCATGGCCGAAATGTTCGTTGACGCGGCCGCCGCCCTTGGTCGCCACCGCGAAGAGGACGGATTTGCTGGGCCTCGCTGCCTTGACCAATCCGATCGCTTCACTTCTGGCCGCCACGTGATCACGGCGCTCCTGCGCGACCAGCTCCCGATAGGCCTTACGCTTGCTGGCATCGTACGTGACCTCGCCGGGAATCCGGTCGGCCGTGAATTCCTGGCCACGATCCTCGCCAAGCAGGCCGACGGCATCTGCCCGGCACTGCCGGCAATGGCGCATCAACTGGGCGCCGCCTTCGAGACGATCCTGAAGAGCCTTCAGCTCCTTTGCGTTTGGGCCGCGCTGCCCACTCAGTCCGTAGTGCGTGCCGTGCGCCGGGTCCGAAATCAGCGGCATGAGGTTGTGCAGGAACGCGCCTCGCTCCTTGACGCATCTATTCACCTCGATCAGATGCTCATCGTTCACGCCAGGAATCATCACCGAATTGATTTTGGTGAGGATGCCGCGCGCGGTCAGCATCTCCAGGCCCAACATCTGCCGCTCGTGCAGCATCCGGGCGGCTTCGATGCCGACGTAGCGGCGATGGTCGTAAAAGATCCAAGGATAGATCTTTGCACCGACCTCAGGGTCGACCATGTTGATGGTGATCGTCACGTGATCGACATTCATGTCGGCAAGCTCATCGACATGGTCCGGTAGCGCGAGCCCATTCGTGGAGATGCAAAACTTGATGTCTGGGATTTCCCTGGCGACCCTGGCGAAGGTCGCCTTCGTCTTCTTCCAGTCGTAACAGGCATCGCCCGGTCCGGCGATGCCGAGCACGGAAAGCTGCGGCACCTCGCTGGCGACCGCGATCACCTTGCGTAGCGCCTGGTCGGGCGTCAGCTTTTCAGAGGCCACCCCAGGCCGGCTTTCGTTGGCGCAGTCATATTTGCGATTGCAGTAGTTGCACTGGATGTTGCAGCCCGGCGCGACCGCGACGTGCATGCGCGCGAAATAGTGATGCGCCTCTTCTGAAAAGCAGGGGTGATCCTTGATCTTCTCCCAGACAGCCGGATCCGTGTCGTCGGGCTTTGTCGACGAGCCGCAGGACGAAGACGCGCAGCCACCGGGTTTCATGGTGCCAAGCAACTGGTCACCGAATGTCGTGCTGAGGCTCTCAAGCGAAATTGCCGGTGCAGACATGAACGGCTCCGTTGCTGCGTGATGTCGCAGTTCAAAGCGCAAGAGCTATGCCAGCTCAAAGAGCTGTTTCGGTTCACGAATAGGCTTGTTGTGTCAGATTCCTTCGGATTGCTCCGACACACCTTTGTCGGGCTTACGACAGTGGACAAGGAAATAGGGTCGCGAGGCTAGCAGCCTCGGGCGCCCAGAGTGTGAGCGAGACCACTCCGGGCTGCTTACGCTTGACGTCATCACGACGTCTAGAATTTCGTCACCACGATACCATGCCGGCGCAGGGCGTAGCCGACTTGCCGCGGCGTGAGGCCGAGGATACGAGCCGCCCTGGCCTGAACCCAACCGGCCTTGTCCATCGCGTCGATCACCCGGTCGCGTTCCGCCAGACGCGGGGGACAAGTGGGATCGTTCGGATCGCCGGCCGTAAGGGGAGATATCTTGCCTGCGGAGGCACCGATGCAACTGGCCGGCAGCCGCAATCCGACCGGCACTGCGTTGACCCGTGCGAGATCGTCGATGGCATTGCCGCCATTCGAGCGGTCGGCTCGCTTCCAGAGGAGCCAGGAAAGGCACTGGCCCTTCTTACAGGCGAAATCGGATGGAGTGATCGTCCTTGAGCGCGCAAGTGTGGCCGTCCTTTGGACGCAGTTCTCCAGCTCGCGGACGTTACCAGGGAAGTAACATTGCGAGATCAGGTCAAGCGCCGGCGCCGCGAAGGCTAGTGCGCGATCGTTCTCCTTGTTGAACCGGTTGAGGAAGGCGTTCGCAAGGCGTGGAATATCGCCGGGTCGCTCTCTGAGCGGCGGTAGGATAATTGGCACGACATTGATGCGGTAATAAAGGTCGGCCCTGAACTCCCCTTTTATGACGGCCGTCTCGAGGTCCTTGTTGGTGGCGCATATGAGGCGCACGTCGACCTGTAGCGTTTTGGTGCCGCCGACTCGCTCCAACTCGCCTTCCTGCAAGACACGCAACAGCTTGGCTTGAAAGGCCGGCGAAATCTCGCCGATTTCATCAAGTAGCAGCGTTCCCTCATTTGCCAATTCAAAACGACCGGCGCGCTGGGAGATAGCACCCGTGAAAGCCCCCTTTTCATGCCCAAACAGTTCTGACTCCAGAACGCTTTCAGACAGTGCGGCGCAGTTCAATTTGACGAAAGACTTCTTCCTCCGACGTGAGAGCTTATGGATGGCCTGCGCAAAGAATTCCTTGCCGGTGCCGCTTTCACCCCGCAGAAGCACGGTGGAATTGGTCCCTGCTACGACCGAGACGGTTTCGAGCACCTGCTTGAGTGCGGGGCTTTCCCCGATGATCCCGTCGATTTTGGCATCCGCATGCCGGGCAGGGTCGTAGGTCCTCCCCTCGTTGGGCGATTTCTCCGGTCCCGATTGCTCATGGCCACACCGCTGACGATCTGTACTCAGGGCGCGATGGAGGCGGATGGTCCGGCCGACAAGGTTGGCGACCATCGTCAGGAAACAAATGTCCTCGTCGTCGCGAAAGTCGGTGGCGCCGTCTCCGGCGCGGTCGATCGACAATGTCCCAAGGATATCATGATCAGCCTTTAGCGGGATACCGATAAAGGCAATTGGGATGGTTCCGATGCTCGAAGACGTTTGAAGGTCAGCCTGAAATAGTTGGGACTTGCGCACGTCCGGTATGAAGAGCGGCGTCCCCGTAGCGACGATTTGATCTGTTACGGCCTGTGGTATGACGCGGCGAGTGCCTGATTGACGTACGTGGGTATTGCCGGCAGTCGCGGCAATCTCCAGCTCTCCTTCAGCGTCCAGGACGACGATTGCCCCGTGACGCATCTGCAGAAATGAAGGCAGGACGTTCACGACATTGGCGAGCGTAATCTCCAGCTCGCTGGGGGCGGTCAGCACCTTCAATATCTCGTAGAGTCCTCTGAGCGCGATATCTGATTGGGGCATGCTTTTGATGGGCGGTTCAGGGCGGGTCTCCCGAGGTCCAACCTCGTCGACCCGATCTTGCGGTCCGTGGGTCATGGAAACACCTCAGGGGTTGTCGTCCAGAGTGCTCCTCCTTTTTTATCTGAATTCTGAAAGCACAGTATTCACGAGCTTCTCTTCGTCAAAGCGACGATCGAAGCAAAGAAAATAGACTTGGCGTTGGGCGAGACCTAAACTGTATCAAGATCAACCCTCTTAATACGTGCGTGCGTCGGTCATCCGAATTTGAAGAGGACTCCGAAACCGCCGCGTGGATAGTTCCACTCGATCTCGCCACTGGTCTCACACAAAATCCGGCAGGTGCCGCACTCCATGCAGCCGTCAGCAGTGATCTCCACTTGACCTTTGTCGTTCAACTCATAACATTTCGCCGGGCAGACGTGGGTAAGCGCGAGCAAGTTCGCGCTTGGCCTCTCGTGCGGTCGCACTTTGATATGCGGGCGGCCGGAATCCACCAAGTAGCGGTTCTGGTAAAGCTTGTCCTCGACACGTGACTTTGTCACTGCGATCGTCATTTCGTCTCCCTTCAGCGCCACGCCAATGCAAGGCGGACCGCGTCGCTGACCAGCCCCCAACGCGAGCGCGCCTTGATGAAGGCCGCCGTGGTCGCCTTTTCCTTCTCGATCTTCGGCGTGCCGTCGACACGCATGAAGTTCTGCGCGGCTTGCGACATCAACCGCGGATAAGTTGTGAAGTAATTGCAGGAATTGGTGTGGAGCAAGGCCGGCATATCTTTGTATTTCTTTAGGTCCTTGACCACGAAGGACTTGTCCAGCATGGCTTTGTAAAGAGCGAGATTTCGCTTGGTCATAGGAGCGTTGCGGCTGTTGACCTCGATGATTACCTCAGCCGCGATGCGGCCGGAGGTCATGGCGAGGTTCGAACCCTCGCGGTGAATGGCGTTGTTCAGTTGCGCGGCATCGCCGACCACGACCCAACCGTCGCCAAACAGCTGCGGAATAGCCTTGTAGCCGCCTTCGGGAATGAGATGCGCGGAATATTCTTTCACTTCCGAGCCGGCGATCAGCGGCCGGATCGAAGGATGGCTCTTTAAGGTATCAAGGAGGACGTAAGGGCTCTCGACCATCGCGGCGAAATCGGAGACGAGGCAGCCAATACCCAGTGAGATCGACTCCTTGTTGGTGTAGAGGAAGCCAAGCCCAGCCATGCTGCGGGAGGTCGTGCCCACTGCTTCGATCACGCAGCCTTCATCGCCCTTGAGACCGAACCGCTGCTCAATGATCTCTTCGGGCAGGAAATGCATTTCCTTGACGGCGAGCGCCACGGTTTGTGGCTTCGGCATCTGGCGCAGGCCGGCTCGCGTGCCAAGCAGTCCGCAGACACCTTCTGCGAGAACGACCACGTCCGCGTAGATGGCTCCGCCGGCCCGATCTGTGCGGACGCCGACCACCCTGTCCTTGGCGTCACGGATGAGCTCCGTCACGGTCGTCTCGCACAGAACCGTCGCGCCGGCCTCGCGCACCTTACGCGAAAACCATTTGTCGAACTGGGCACGGATGATTGTGTATCGGTTGGGCTTGGCCTCATTGAAGTCGTCCGACCGATAGTGAATCCCGGTATGGGATGTGTCGTCCATCACCCAAAGCCGCTGTTCAACCAAATGCCGCTCGAGAGGCGCATCGTCCCTGAAATCCGGGATGATCTTCTCCAGCATGTTCGCGTACATGATGGCACCTTGGACATTCTTGGAGCCCGGATATTCACCGCGCTCCAACTGCAGCACCTTTAGGCCATGGCTGGCCATGGTGTAAGCAGCTGCGTTTCCGGACATGCCTGCCCCAACAACAATGGCGTCGAAGTTTTCCTCGATCATGTCCGTCCCTTAGCTCGCAAGCTTATCGCGACTGTGGGGCGACAGCCGCCGGGTGAAGGCTTCCGTCAGTGCCGGCAGGAAGCGGATCGCGTCGGTGACGATTCCGAGGTGAGCGAAATCGAAAATCGGCGCGTTCGGGTCGGTGTTGATGGCCACGATGAGATCCGCCCCCTCGACGCCAACCCGATGCTGGACGGCGCCGGAAATTCCGGCCGCTATGTAAAGCTTCGGCCGGATGGTCTTGCCAGTTTGGCCGATCTGCCGATCAGCTGGCATCCAGCTCTTCTGGACCAACGGGCGCGAACAGCCGTGCTCGGCGCCGATTGCTCGCGCGAGGTTCTTCACAAGCTGCAGGTTCTCCGCCGCGCCAAGACCAAGGCCTCCCGCAACCACGACGTCGGCATAGGCAAGGTTTGCCTTTGCCGACTGATTGTCCGGCAGGAAGCCGAGGACTTTGGTAGCGATCTCATCCTCGGCAAGCGAGAGCTTGTGCCGGATGACACGCCCGACCGGTTTATCGGTCCGCTGCGGCATGGGCATGACCCTTGGCCGCACTGTCGCCATCTGCGGGCGGAAATTGAGCGTATAGATCGTGCACAACAAGGAACCGCCGAAAGTCGGACGCGTGGCGGCGAGCGAACCGTCGGTATCGACATCGAGTTCGGTGCAGTCGGCCGTGAGCCCTGTCTGCAAGGTCGTCGCCACGGAGCCGGCAAGATCCCTGCCGAGTGTGGTGGCACCGAGAAGAAGGATTTCGGGTTTGTGGGTATCGACCAGATCCGTCATCGCCTTGGTGAAAGGCTCGTTCCGATAGTCGGCGAGCAGGGGCGCCTCGGCGATGTAGACAAGGTCAGCACCATAAGCGAATGCTTCGGCAACGGCGTTCCCGACGGCCTCTCCCGGCGGTCCGAGCACGACGCCTGCAAGCTGGACCTCAAGCTTGTCTGCTAATTTGCGGCCTTCGCCGAGCAGTTCGAATGATACCGGATGGACCTGGCCGCGTTCGAGCTCGATGAAAACCCAAACGTGCCGGTAGTCCTTGAAATGGGCGGGCAGCTCCTTCTTTATGCCGGCGCGGCCGGCGGCAGGGCGAGGGGTTTCTCGGTTCGCGGTCGACATCGTTTTGCTCCTTGCCGTCACGCGCCGCCGTTGAAGGCGAGCTCATGTTCCAGCGCCGGCTGGCGGGTGAAGATTGCGGTGATGAGTTCGTCAGCGACATCGCGCAAGGCCATCTCGGCGGTGTCGATTAGTGCCGCCTTTTCAGCTCGAGCAGGAGGGGCGAAAACACGCTTGACGACGGTCGGTGAGCCGCGCAGGCCGCATTTGGTGAGATCCTCAATGCCGGCGTCGGCCGCACTCCATTTCAAGACCTGGCTGCGCGCGGCGCACAAGGCGTCGTGGATCGAGCCCCGGCGGATCTCGTTTGTGCCTTCCAGCATGGTGATGAGGCAAGGCAGCCTGCTCTTCAGCATCTGTGTGCCGCCTTCGGAGCGGCGCTCGACCTTGATCTCGCGTGCAGCAAGGTCAATAGAGGGGATCTTCGCGACATAGGTCAGCTGCAGGAGTCCGAGGCGCTTGGCGATGCCGGGCCCGACCTGGGCGGTGTCGCCATCGATCGTCTGCTTGCCGGTGAAGACGAGGTCTGGCGTGCCAAACGTCTCGCCGACCTTCGCGATTGCCTGGGAAAGGGCGAACGAGGTCGCCAGCGTGTCGGAGCCGGCAAAATAGCGGTCGGTCAAGAGCACCGCTCGGTCGGCGCCGTAGCCGAGCGCCTTGCGCAGCGCGTCCTCTGCCATGGGCGGACCCATGCTGAGCACAGTGACTTCGCCACCATAGGCATCGCGCAGTCTGAGCGCTTCTTCGAGGGCGAACAGGTCGTAAGGGTTGATGATGGTCGGAACACCCTGGCGCATGATTGTGTTCGTCACCGGATGGACCCTTATCTGTGCCGAGTCCGGCACCTGTTTGATGCAGATTACGATGTGCATTGGCGGTTTCTCTAGGCTCCTGTCCGGGTGCGGGCATTGCGGTTATCTCCTTGACCCGCATAATTCGTGCCAAGTCTCTTGCGCTGCCCCCTTTCCTACAACTTCGGCTGGTTGCTTCTGACGGCGCTGTGGTGATGACCGGATTTGTCGGCTGCTCGACATTGTCGCGTCGCAACCCTTGTCGCCGCTCATTCCCGTCCGAACCGCTTCAGTACCGAGTCGAACGGGACAAAGGTGTGACCCGGCGCGGCAGGTTTGTTCGGATCGTGGTCCTTGAGCACCTTGAAGACCCGATGCGTGAGCGGCGAGGAAATCGCAAAGTCCTCGTAAGCGCGTTCGAGCGTCGCGCGCACCCTCGCGGCAATCACCTGGTCGGGCAGACCGGAGAAATCTTCTTCGGCAAGGTATTGGCCCACACGCTTCATGATATGGAGCCGCGAGACGTTCAGCACCTTCGGGTCATAGGCGACGCCAAGGACTGAGAAGAACTCCTCTGCAGCCGACAAGCGCTTTAGTCGTGCGAGGATGTCGGTGACATCGATGGGGCGGCTGTCAGCGGAACAATTCATTGCATTCTCCCTGGTCGCAAAACTGTGGCCTCTGCGCGCGCGCGCACGGCTGACCTGGACCCGCACAGCTCGAAGAGGGATGCCTCGCTGCACATTCCATCGTAGAGCTCGACCAGTTGAGTTGCAGTGACCGTCAATTTGGCCTCGGCCGCCTCGCGCCGAACGCGGGCTACCATCGCGGCTGCCAGATCCGGATCGAGATCGCGACCGCTTTCGCTCAGCACATGGGCAATCGCAGTGGCGCCGGAATGCTTGCCGATGACGATCCGCCGGCAGCGGCCCACGAGAGCCGGATCAAGCCCCTGATAAGTACGCGAGTCCTTCAGCAGCCCTGCGACGTGAATGCCGGATTCGTGGGTGAAAACATCGGCGCCGACGACCGGCTTAGTGGCCGCGGTCTGCCGGCGGGCGGCCCAAGCCACCTGGGCGGCGAGGCTGGGCAATGCGGTCAGCTCGATGCCGGTATCCGCGCCGCCGAAGACCGCCATCGCGGCGGCCACCTCTTCCAGCGCGGCATTGCCCGCACGCTCGCCGAGCCCCAGGACGGTGACGGAGGCATGGCGCGCGCCTGCGCGGATCGCCGCCAGCGTGTTGGCGCCAGCAAGTCCAAGATCGTTGTGAGCATGAAATTCAAGGTCGATTGGAGACTGCACCACGAGCTGGGCGACAAGTTCGAAGGTCGAAAACGGGTCGAGAACACCGACTGTGTCGGCTAGCCTGACGCGGCTTGCGCCGGCGCGTGCGGCCGTCTCGATGACGCGGGCGAGATGATCCCGATTGGCCCGCGAGGCATCCTCGCAGCCCACCGCGACGAAGAAGCCGGCGGCGGCGGCGCGCCTGACCATATGATCGATGACCTGGAGCGCTCCCGCCTTGTCGAGGCCGAGCTTGGCGGCAAGTTGGATGTCCGACGCAGGCAGCGACAAATTGACCGCTTGGACCCCGCTCTCGATCGCTGCATCGAGATCCAACGACGTCATCCGGCACCAGGCCATGAGCCGAACCGGAAGACGCCGCGCGACCACGGCGCGAATTGTTTCGATCTCGTGGACGCCCATGACCGGCGTGCCGATCTCGATCTCTGTCACGCCGGCCGCGGCAAGAGACTCAGCGATATCCAGCTTTTCCGTCGTGGTAAAGGCGACGCCCGGCGCCTGCTCGCCATCGCGCAAGGTCGTATCGTTGAGAGAGACATGACGGGTCATGACCGGTAGCCTGTTCTTCTGCCGCTCACGCATAGACCGGATTACCCGGCCCAGAACCGAAAAAGCTGCGCAGCTTCCCCACGATTGCCGGCATGACCTCGAGCACCCGGTCGATATCCTCTTCGCTGTTGTCCCGCGCCAAGGAGAAGCGGACTGCCGCGTGCGGCGTTTTCATCGCGCTTAGGACATGGCTTGGTTCCAGAGAGCCGGAGGTGCAGGCCGAGCCAGAGGAACACGCGATGCCAATGCGGCTGAGGAGAAGTGGAATTCCATCACTGTCGACATGTTCGAAGGAGATGTTTGCGGTGTTGGGCAACCGTTGCAGGGGATCACCAGTGACACAGGTGCTTGGGATGCGCTGGAGGATCCCGCCCTCCAGACGATCGCGGAGCGACTTTACCCGTGTGGTCTCGTCGTCCATGAATTTCAAGGCGAGTTCGGCCGCCGTCCCGAGCCCGGCTATGCCGGGCGTATTCTCGGTGCCGGCACGCCGGTTGTGTTCTTGGTGGCCCCCCTTGATCAGCGATTGGAAGTTCACGCCACGTTTTACGAAAAGCGCACCGATCCCTTTCGGCCCGTGCAGCTTGTGGCCGGAGAGCGACAGCATGTCGATTGAGGTCGACTTCAGGTCCATCGGAAGCTTGCCGACCGCCTGCACAGCATCGGTATGGAATAGGGCGCCCACTTCCTTGGCCAACTCGGCAAGCCTGGCCACGGGGAAGATCACACCAGTCTCGTTGTTCGCCCACATTATGGAAACGATTGCCACCTGTGGGGTGAGGGCGGCCATATAGGCGTCGAGGTCGAGCCGGCCACGGCAATCCACCGGGATCCTGTGCACCTTGACGCGGCGGGTCTTCTCAAGATGCGCGCAAAGCGTCAGCACGGCGGGATGCTCGACTGCGGACGTAACGATCTCGGTTCGGTTGGGCGCCGCCTCGAGCGCTGAAAGAAGCGCTGCATTGTCGCTTTCTGTCCCACCCGAGGTGAAGGTGATCTCATCGTCGAACTCCGCGCCGATCAGCGCTTGCAACTGCCTCCGCGCCTTTCTCACCGCCGCACTGACTGAGGCGCCAAGAGCGTGCGCCGACGAAGGGTTGGCGAATTGATCCCTAAAGAACGGCAACATCGCTTGCAGGACCGCAGGATCGACCCGTGTGGTTGCGTTGTTGTCGAGGTAGACAGGCTTCATAGGTGCGATCCTCAGTTGACCAGAATGACGCGGCGCGGACCGACTCGTTGAGCCTCTGGCGCATGCCGTTAATGATAATGGGCCTGAACTGGCAGCCCGCGCAGACGCCCGGAGTGTTTGACGCAGACCGGATCTCCGTCGAGATGGACATGTTCGCAGTGGCCGCCGTCAGCCCGCAGGTAAGGACGCCCGAACGCGATAACGTTATCGATGAGCCGAATTTGGCACAGCAGCGCGATTTGTCCGCAAGCAGCTCGGGTGACACCAGGACCCGAGCTGTTTCGGGAGGCGGCGTTCTTTGCACCCTACCGGAAGCGAATGGCGGTCCCGAGATCCGTTTTCCTTGTTCTTTAGGACGGGGACATCTGTCGTGCCGGCCATATAAGTCTCCTCTGCCGCAAAATGAGTCCGACGGCCGCATAGGCGCTTCGGGCGTTTAACTGAAGGACTTGCCGCAGCCGCACTTCTCGCGCGCATTGGGGTTATCGAAGACAAAGCCGGAAGATTCGAGCCCGGTGAGGAAGTCAACGGTCATGCCGGCGACATGTGGTTGGGAGCCCGCGTCCACGAACAGCTTGATCCCATTTGTGCCAGTGATCGCGTCGCCCTCGCGCGACACGCTCTCCAGGCCCATTAAGTATTTGAAGCCGGCGCAGCCGCCGGCCTCGACCATGATGCGAAAACCTTCCGCCGGCTCGCTGGCGCGGGAAAGAGCAGTCTTGAAGGCGGCAACAGCGTTGTCGGTGAGCGTAATCATGGCTCCATTCTCCTCAGTCCGGGACCTGCTTGCGCATCACGTCGCATGCACCGTGCCAAAGCAAAAAAAACGTTTCAACACAGCGCGGCATCTCTGACACTGCCGTGCTTCTTGTGAGTGCATTGCTGCGAAGCTGTCGGCCAACCGACACGTACTGTCGGGTTTGTCGGGTCCGCCACGAGGGATGTTGGGCCTGAGTTCTTGGTTGAACTCACATCACCAAATACAGAACTTCTTCTGAGCTTGCTTCGGCGCAATTGGCACGGTTTTTGAGGCTCCGTTTGGCGAGGCGGCAAGAGCATGCCGATCCACAATCATGCCGTGGGTGCCCTCGCGATGGATGGGGCGAAGCAAGGGAGCAACATGTCAGGACCGGGTCAGATACGCCTCGCTTGGCAAAGCAGCGCCGCCCGTGGCATCCGAATGCCCGCTTGGCCGATTGCGACAACACCCACACTCGCTCACCACCGCCCAGTAGCCGCCGACCGGCTCAACGGGATGCCATCGGCATGTGCCTGCTCGCCGGTTTTCGCGCGGGTGCGACGCCGTGTGCACGCTGTCCAGCGACACTTTGTTCATGGGCCAGCAGCAGATCAAGGGCGAGCATTACGGCCGCCCTATCGGCTGAAGATTCCCCGGCAGGGCAGCTGATCCTTACACGTAGGTAGAACTAGGGGTAAGACATGGACCAGCGCGAGAAACCGTCGCCGGACGAAATACGCTGGGCGTGCGAAGACAATCCGAAAATCCGGGAGCATGATCTCGCCGCTCGATTGGGCATTTCGGAAGCCGAATTGGTCGCGGCGCATTGTGGTCACGGCGCGGTGCGCATCGAGCCGCGCGTCGATGATCTGCTGACCGGCCTCGAAGCGGTCGGCGAGCTGATGGCGCTCACCCGCAACGAAAGTGCCGTGCACCAAAAGATCGGCGTCTACGAAAAAGTGGTCACCGGCAACCAGCATGCCATGGTGCTCGGCGACGACATCGACCTGCGCATCTTCCCGAAAGCGTGGGCGTATGGCTTCGCCGTCGAGAAGCGCGAGGGAGCCGAGATCCGCCGCAGCCTGCAATTCTTTGATGCCGCCGGCGAGGCGATGCACAAAGTACATCTCAGGCCCGCCTCGAACCTGCACGCCTATCAGGATCTGACGGCAGAGCTCGTATCCTCCGACCAGGAGCCGATCATATCGGTCGAAGCGGGCGGTGCGCGCGATAACGCAGCGAGTCCAGACCAAGCCGCCACGGCTGACGACCTACGCGAGCACTGGAGCCGGCTGAGCGACGTGCATCAGTTCTACCATATGTTGAAGACACTGAAGCTCAGCCGCTGCCAGGCAATGCGTATGGCCGACGAAGATTACGCTTGGCTGCTCAACAATGATGCCGTTGGCGCCCTGTTCCAACAGGCGGCCGAAGACGAGATGCCTATCATGTGCTTTGTCGGCAATCGTGGTTGCATCCAGATCCATTCCGGCCCGATCAAGTCGGTCAAGCAGATCGGGCCGCGGATCAATGTGCTCGACGAGACCTTCCATCTGCATCTGAGGACCCATCACATCCGCGAGGTCTGGGCCGTGCGCAAGCCGACGAGGGACGGTCACGTCACGTCCATTGAAGCCTATGGCGCCGACGGCAAGATGATCATCCAGTTCTTCGGCACGCGCAAGGAAGGCGAACGCGAGCGCAGCGACTGGCGGTTTCTGGCCGAGAGTCTGCCACGCATTCCCGGTCCGAGCGACAGGGATGTATAGAGTGCCGACAGGCCCTCGGATTGAACCGGCCGCCATAGGACTCGGCACCACGTTCCGACAGCGGCTCGCGAGGAAACATAGCTCCATGTGCGATAGAGCTTGCCGTCGTAGCGCATACGCACGGTTAGGTGTGCACGCCGGAATTGACCGCGTCGATACAGGCAGGCTCGTCGTCGGCCGGACCGCTGCGCACGAGTACATCGCCATCTGACCGGAAATCCTTGCAGTGGCTGCGAGCGATACAACGCATACGCCATCAGCGCCGAACCGAAGCGCGGCTCGACCTTGTTGATAATTTCGATCATCGCGCGCAAGCGCCGTCGGGTCTTGTCGGATCGCACCCCGGCCCTTGCGCTGATCGCGTCGTTGCGCAATCCGGGCCGTACGAGCGATCTCCTCGCTTGTCGACCGGAACGCTGTGCAGCAGCAGCCAGGCCGAACAGCCCGATGTCGCGGACTCGACAAAACCGACCGTGGATGTCGGTTGTCGGACGTTGTCCTAAGAATGATGGACAGGTGATCATCAACTTAGCGGCGGCGGGCCCAGTGCAGGCTGGCATCGCTTGGGGCAGCGCCATCGGTACGCCTATCCGGCACGCGACTTGCTTCGACAATTTGATCAGCAGGGCATCAGCAGTGCGTCACGGAGCTCAGCGGTGATTGACCAGCCTCTCAACCCTAACGGGGATAAGCGGCGGCTTTGCTTCATGACCGCAGCGCGGCGGAGATGCCCCTTCTGACTTCGCAACCGATCTCATCCGCTGGTGCAGGTGGGCTGTATCGGGCGACAGAATGTAGAAGGCGCCCAACAAGAGACGTGCCCATGCTGAAAGTCGACTTTATGAACAGCGGTGCAATCTCAATCGAGCCATGAACGCCAATGTAGAGAAAGCAAAAATGGCGACCAACCCCGTTCCAGATCATGTCCCGCCCGAATTGGTGAGGGATTTCAGCCTGTTTACGTCCCCAGGGATGTCACCGACGCCCAACGGGGATCCACACGCAGCTGTCGCTTGCGTACATGACGGGCCTCCGATCTTTTATTCCCGCTACAACACGCAAGATGGCCGGGGTACCTGGGTCATCACCCGTGCCGCGGACCAGCGCAAGGTGCTGCAGGACGCAGAGACCTTTTCCAGCCATCGCAGCATCTTCTCCTCCATACTAGGGGAAAACTGGCCGATGATCCCGCTTGAACTGGATCCGCCTGCCCATGGCGTCTTTCGATCTCTACTCAATCCGCTGCTTTCGCCAAAGCGGGTGATGGCTTTGGAACCGGCTGTCCGCGAACGGGCGGTCGAGCTGATCGAAAGGATCGCCGCGTCGGGCACAAGCTGCGACGTGATGAAGGATTTTGCATTTCCTTTCGCGGTGAGCATCTTCCTGCGCTTTCTGGGGCTGTCGGATGACCGGCTCGATACATTCGTCGGCTGGGGAAAAGATCTGCTCCACGGCGACGATAAGGAACGACCTGTGGCTGCCCGGACAATCGTGGCATTCATCGACGAACTTGCAGCCATGCGCCGCCAGGAGGCGGTTGACGATTTCATGACCTTTATCGTGCAGGCACAGGTCGAGGGCCGCCGGCTGACGGACACCCAAGTCCGCGGCATCGGCGTGCTTGTCTTCGTCGCTGGGCTCGACACGGTCGCAGCAGCTATAGGCTTTGACTTGGCGTACCTCGCGCGCAACCTCAAAGATCAGCAATTGCTGCGGAGCGAACCGGACCGAATCCCGCTCGCAACCGAAGAATTGCTGCGGGCCTATCCGCCCATTCAGTTGATCCGCGTGGCTACGAAAGATATCGACTTCGAAGGCGCGCCGATCCGGAAGGGGGACTATGTTTCCTGCGCCACGATGATTGCCAATCGTGACCCGGCGGAATTCGAATGCCCCAACACGATCGATTTGGAGCGGGAGGACAACCGCCACGCAGCGTTTGGCTATGGTCCCCACCGTTGCCTTGGCTCACACCTTGCCCGGCGGGAGATTGTCATTGGCCTGGAGGAGTGGCTGGCGCGCATCCCGGCTTTCAGGATCAAGCAGGGTACGGCACCGATAACCTCTGGCGGCCATGTGTTCGGGATCGAAAATTTGATCCTGGACTGGTCTTAGGCCCGCCCCGAGCCGGGGCACAGACAATGGAGGCAGCGCCATGCGCATCATCGTCCAAAAGGCCAAATGCCAGGGTCACGCGCGATGCGCGGCGCAAGCGCCGGACATCTTCAAGCTTGATGACGAAGGCTATATCCTGCCTGGTGACATTGAAGTTGCGGAAGGGGAGGAACTGCCTGCATCGCGAGGCGCGCGATCGTGTCCTGAACGTGCGCTGGAACTCACTCGCTGACGCTCTGAATCAGTCGTCATTCAACCGTGAGTCTGGCGGCTTGAACCATGTGGCCGCACTCAGCACGCGACCTCTGTCCCGCACGGTTCACGTCCAACTCTGCGGGGGCATTTCCCGCGCCTGTGTTCCCCGTGAGGCGCAAACGGCAGGGCCGGGGTTCGCGAAACGCCTCCTTCCAATCACAGAATTTGCGACAGAGCCGAGTAGACCAGACCCGAAAATTGCCGAACTACTCGACCGCGAGGCGATCCGCGACTGCGTATACCCGAAGAACTGCCCGACCCATGTTGCGGCAGGCCGGGTCTCTGCATGAATTGATAGGACAAACCAGGAGAACGCACCATATTTGATCAACATTATGCCCGGCTCAGCACCGGCCAATCGCCGCAGATCGAGCTGGAGAGGAGGTTCGACCAGCATGTGCTTGCCTGTGTGCTTTCACGTGCGCTCGAGGAGATCGAGGCCGGCGAGGCGACGGCGACGGAGGCAACCGGACTCTCGCGCGCCGAGCTGCGCGATGTCCTGGCCCGCTGTTTGCCTGCTTTTCCTATCAACGCGTTTGCCTTGAAAGAGGTGAGCGAGCCCGAGCCGGATCCGGAGGAAGAACTTCTGCATGGACTGCTGCTGGCGCATGCCCGACCTGGCGACCCGACGAGCGCCCGCTTCGCCAGGATCATCGCCCGGCGTGCCATGCGCAATGACCACCTCTGGCAGGACCTTGGCCTTTTTAATCGAACCGACCTCGGCCGCCTGCTCGCCTCGCATTTTCCGACGCTGGCGGCCGGCAACACCCAAAACATGAAATGGAAGAAATACTTTTACCGCAAGCTCTGCGAGGCCGAAGGTTTTTCGCTGTGCAGCGCCCCCAGTTGCCGGGACTGCAATGATGTCGAAAGCTGCTTCGGCCCAGATGAAGGCGAAAGCCGGCTCACACGGACCAAGGTCGGCATCGCGTCGGATTGAGAGCCGCTTTCGTCAGTCGTACAGCGTCAGCGCTCGCGCAGCGCCATATGTCTGTTGTCAAATCGCGACGGACGCCCTCGTTGAGACGGCCCTTTCGGGAGCGATAGCCCTCTTTTCGGCCTCCTGGGCAAGATGGCCTGCGAAATGGCCCCTGCGGCTAGCAAGGCATCATAAATAGCTGCGCCCAGCAGAACCAGTCGCCAAGAACGACGGTACTGGCCATGTGGACGGGTATATCGAAGCGTCCATTGTTGAGGTCAGCATTAGACCTGGTGACGCCAGACTTCGATCGGTTTTCAGCGGGCGGATAAGAAAGGCGCTCGAAAACAAGGCGACTTTCGACCTGAACTGGAAATTGCAAAGCTGCAAGCCCAGTTGGAGCAGCAGTTGGCCCGGTTGAAGGATGCAGAAAAGCTGGCGATCAAGCTGAAGACTAATTCTGTTGGCCTCAAATCAATCAACGTCGCCGACGAAGCAATCGAGGTCGTAGCCGGTTTGACGGCGGAGTCGGCACTCTAGTGCCAGCCAAATAGGGCGCGCGCTCCTGCTAGTGCGCAAACGCCTCTGGGGTCGATTTCATCAGCTCATTGGCGTGACCTTCAGCTCCTTCGCCATACAAGCCCGGCGGAGAAGAGTGTGCTGCCTGGCCTACTCATTCGCGCAGGCCCGCTTGCCACGGCAGCTATCGTTGTCATTTTTACATCAGACGATCGTCTCGTGAGCGGTGGACCGCAGAGTTGCGAAGACGCAGTTGCTCTTTGCTTCTACTGTGCATAGAAGCCATTTGTGTTCGGGCAGAGGTATAAAAATCTGGGTGCGGGTGCTGTGGGAACAAAATTCGAAAAGCTAAATAAACTGCGAGAGTCTC
This sequence comes from Mesorhizobium sp. M1050, assembly GCF_040318715.1. Taxonomy (NCBI): domain Bacteria; kingdom Pseudomonadati; phylum Pseudomonadota; class Alphaproteobacteria; order Hyphomicrobiales; family Phyllobacteriaceae; genus Mesorhizobium; species Mesorhizobium sp. M1050. The sequence continues at coordinate 44,768 of NZ_JAMYMV010000020.1, forward strand.
TGCTAGCGGCAAATCACGATTTCCGCGCCAGCACCCAATTGTTCAATAGCTTGGATGTCGCGAAAATTGATCGCGAAATGGATCTTGGAGATCGCGGAAAGCAGCGGGGCGAGGCGAACCAACCTCCGAAGGCGGCCAAGAATTTCGACGACGTTGAGCATGCAGTCATCGAGAGGGTCGAAGACGAAAAAAAGGCGGTACACCACACCCTCGAGGATAGCCTGCAGCTTCTCTCCGGACGTTTGGCGGGCCTCGACTTTGAAGAGCAATTTGGTCTGATTCGACAGGCGAACGCCGCCAGTGTTTCTGATTTCAAGGCCTCGATCGCGGTAGGTCTGGACGAACTTCACGGATTGCGAAAATCGCTCAACGACGCGGAGAAGGAGCACGCCTGGTTCAAACAGAAGCACGGGCTTGTCCGCGCCGTGAGGATTCAGCACGGAGCAGCCTACGTTTTCCGAATTTCCTTGCTGGTTTTCCTGTTTCTCATTGAAACGGCAATGAACGGAAATTTCCTTGCCAAGGGAAATGAACAGGGATTCTTTGGCGGGCTCCTCGAAGCCGCCGCGTTCTCGTTTTTGAACATCGGCGCCGCACTGCTGTTCGCAATATTCTGTGCACGCCTGGTGACTCACAGATCGATTTTTGTGAAGTTGATCGGCGCGCTGTCGATAGTGGCCTATGTTGGCTTGGCGCTGACCATAAACCTAGCGCTTGCGCATTACCGCGAAGTCAGCGGATCCTTTGTAGACGGCGCCGGCGTCGAGGTCGTGCGCAGCATGCTCGCCAATCCGGCCGGCCTTATGGACGTAAAATCCTGGCTTCTGTTCGGCATCGGTCTCATGTTTTCGATCTTTGCGTTTATCGACGGCTGGCTCGTGCTCGACCCTTACCCGGGCTATGCGGGTGTTGAGAACAGATTGGTCGCTCGCAGGGAAGACTACATCGAGCGCAAGAGCGAGCTGATCGAGGCTCTGCAAGAGGTGCGAGACGAGCACAACGAAAAGGTTGAGGACATCGTTAAGCGGCTGGGGAGCAGACGCAGGGAGCATCGGGCGATCCTCGATCATCGGTCGAGGCTGCTGACGCTCTTTGCGCAGCATCAAGACCAGCTGGAGCGAGCCTGCAACCAGCTTCTCTCAAAGTACAGGGAGGCCAATATCCAGGCCCGCACAGAACCATCGCCAAAACATTTTGCCACGCCCTACAGACTTGAGCGCATAAAGCCCCTGATATCGTCCGACGATGAATGGAGCGATAAGGACCTGGGCGCCTCAATTCGTGACGCGCAGGAAGAACTAAACGCTCAGGTGCGGCTCATAGGGCTGGAATGCGAGCGCGGGATCGAACAGTACCGAGATCTCGACAAGCTTCATCCGGATAGCGTGAATGGCTAGGCGGGGTCGCAGAAGAAAGAAAGGCAGTGGCGGCACAATTGTCGCAGCAGCCGGATTGGCCGTGCTGTCGGCTGTGCTGCTGGCCGGCTTTGTTTGGATGTGGTCGAGATCCGGGAAGGACCAAATCGACACCAGCACGAATTGCCCGTTGAACGGACCTGTGAGCCTGACAGCGGTCTTGATCGACGCCACCGACCCGATTTCGCCGATAACCATGGCGGATCTGAAGAATGAATTCCGCAAGACCATTGGGCGCGTCGAGCCTGGCGGCTACCTGAAGATATTGACGCTGGGCGCTACGCCCGGCGACCTGACTGTGATGTTTGATGGATGCAATCCTGGCGATGGCTCGACGGTCGACAGCTGGACGAACAATCCGTCTCGGCGGCAGAAAAAATGGGAAGATGCGTTCGCAGACCCTTTGACGAACCTTCCCGACCAGATTCCCAATGGAGAATCCGCGAGCCAATCTCCGATCATGGCCGGAATTCAGAAAATCAAACTGTCGCTATTCGATAGCGGTTTGGCGAAACAGGGTAGCGCAAAGCATTTGGTTGTCGCCTCCGACATGATGGAGCATACAGCGCTTTATTCGCAGTATCGATCGGGGCTCGATTACCAGAAATACCTCGATAGCGCCGCCGATCGTACCTACGGGACGTCACTCGATGGGGTGGACGTTACAATTCTCTATGTCGACCGGGCAAAGAAGCCATTCAAGTCGCTTGATCATGCCGAGTTCTGGACGCAATGGGTCCAAAGCCATCATGGCGAGTTTCAAAAGCTGGTAGGGTTGGAAGGGTTAAACTGATGGCCAAGAAGCGAGGAGAGTCTTTCTTGGGACATCCGAGCCTGCCCCTTGTCGTCTTTGCGACGCTAACCCTGGGTGGCTGCGTGTTCATCGCAATAGCCAAGTTGTCGGGCGTAGACCCGATAATGGCGGCGAGCGCACCGGTGTGCCTGATGCTCATCTATCTTGCCGCGTCCGTCTTCACCGGCAAGCTACGGCTCCACGATGAGCAAACTGGCGACAATCTCTACTACATGGGTTTCCTGTTTACGTTGACGAGTCTCGGCGTATCGCTGTTTCAGTTTGGTTCCGAAGGATCCACCGACACAATCGTGAGGAACTTTGGGATCGCGGTGACGTCGACGATCACGGGCATTGCGCTGCGGATCTTTTACAATCAGATGCGCCGCGATCCTGCCGACATCGAACGGACGGCCAGGCACGAACTCGCGGATATGACGCGTCGTGTAAGAGCTGAGATGGAAAGTGTAACCAGGGAATTCGCTGACTTTCGCCGCGTCAGCAATCAGATGTTGGAGGAGGGTTTTGCCGAAATTGCCGTTCAAGCGGAGCGGAACGGAGAGCACATAAGATCGGCGCTGGATAAAATCGCGATGGAATCGATCAAACCGGTTCAAGAGGCTTCGGGAAAGCTCAGTAACGCTTTGAGCGATAATTTTGGGCAGATCGAAAGTCAGTTCTCGTCGATCGCACAGCGCGTCGAGGCGGCAGCCGATCTGCTCGACAAAGCCAACAGCTCGATGTCCTCGTCAGTTGGCAGACTGGGTGAACAGGCCGACAGCGTAGCCACCAAGTTGGAGAAGGTTGTCGTCCCTGATGAAGTCCTTAAGAACGATCTGGCGCCGATGGTGAAACTCCTTGGCAGCGCTGTCACCCAGTATGCTGTCAAAACAGAGACGGCTTCGCAGGAACAGCAAGCCCGCATGGCAGCCATCGTTGATGCTGTGGCTAAAGTGGCGGCAGGTGTGGAAAGGGCTGTGGCAGCCGCAGAGCAAACAGCGGAGAGCGTCCAAGCGCAACAGCGCTTGACCCAGGCGCTTGCCGCAGTGGTGCAAAAGCAAAGCAACGACACCGGAGACCTTGCCGCAACCCTGGCAGGAAGAACCCCTCACGCGCCGAGGCCTGCTCCCCCTCTCAACGCTCCTATCGCGATCGAACAGCCACTGGCAGGTCTGGCCGCAAATGACACCGTCGAGAGCGCACCGATTAGGGTCGAGCCTGAGCCCCAACCAGACGCTTTCCAATCTCTGGGGAGCGAGCCTCCCGCAGAACGAACGGAACCGCCTAAGCGAACCAGTTGGTGGGGCAGGTGAGTGACGCTGGCGGGACTTCGGTCGCCTTCGAGCGCAAGGGTTACGGCCGCGGTTTGATACTGGGCCTGACGATGGCCGAGACGATGCTGCTTTTGGTGTTCTGCCTGCTGCTAGCAGCCGGTGCTATCATCATGAAAAACCAGAAAGAGACCGATGAGGCACTGCGAGCCGCTCAATCAGACAAGGAAAACGTGCAGAGGCTCGAAGCCGAAAACAAGCGGCTTCTGGCTCAGATAAAAGCGGTGTTTCGGCCCGCGAGCGGAGGAACCGTTCCCGATGAAGAATGGCGCGAGCTGGTCCTGGCCAAGGATGCTGTTAAGTCGGTCAAGGAAGCAGGTATTTCCCTAGAGGACGTCGTGCGAAATGCCCCTGTCGCGAAGGTCCTTGCGAACAACGACATAAGCGCTGATCAGGCTAAGGCCATGATAGATGCGGCGAGGGTCTTGAAGGAATTTGGTTACATCGGCCCCGACAAAGGGCTGCAGGATCTGACTGACGCGCTCAAGAAGGCTGCAGAGCAGACGCAAGCAGCAAAACCTCACGATTGGCCGCCGATAATTAGTCTTAGCGAACTGGATGGCTATAATTTCGATACCGGAAGCGCAGAGCTTTCGGATCCGTTCAAAGCAAAGTTGCGCGATCTTGCGAAGACAATCGCCGGCACTGCGACCTCGTACGGTGTCGACGTGATTGAGGTGATTGGGCACACGGACGAACAGGCAATGGCGGGCGAATCCTCCAACATGGACAAGGGGCTGCAACCGGTCTTGTCAGGGAAAGTGGAAATCGGCTCACTCCATCCCGCCGACAATGCCGGCCTTGGGCTGGCGCGCGCGATTTCAGTTACGAGTGTGCTCAGTGACATGCCCGCATTAAAGGGGTTTACGATTTTGCCGATGTCAGGTGGTCAGCTCATCCTGCCCGGCGATCATCTCACCGACGGAGCGCAGATGGGCGATGTGAGGGCTCGAAGACGCATTGAGATAAGGGTGAGGCAGCGATCAAAATTGGCGCCGGTTGGTGGCGCCAAACCATCAATGGCGGACAAAACACTGGCGCCTTAGCCGGTACGGCAGTTGAGTTGGGGGGATTGGGCTATGGGGTTTTACGTTCGAAAATCGATCAGTGCGGGACCATTCCGCTTTAACTTTTCGTCCGGTGGGGTTGGCGCTTCCGTTGGCGTGAAGGGCCTCCGCATCGGCACTGGGCCAAGAGGTCACTACATCCACGCCGGCGTCGGTGGGCTCTACTATCGTGGCACTTTAGGCAAGGCCAGCGCGAAGAAGGTAGTTCAGCTCTCTCAAACCCCATCTGTGCCGCAACCCCGTCCACAATCCTCGCCCCCGGAATACGTCTCTGACGGCGTCGTGATGAGAGAAATCGAGTCCCGCGATGTGGTGGAGATGCGTGATGAGACATTTGCCAATGTGCTCGATGAAATCAATGCCAGGCAATCGCAGACGCGGCTGTCCGTAGCACTCGCGGTTTTGTTCGGGATTGCAGGTTTCCTTGTGGGGACCAAGCTCGGAGGTGCCGCACCGGTGCTGGGCATCGGTGCCTTTGTGCCGGGTATGCTCATTGGCAAATGGTTTGACAGTTACCGCCGGGTGAGCGTGCTCTATTACGATCTGGAAAAAGACGCGGAGGCCGCCTACGGGCGACTTGTCGGCGCGTTCGAAACTCTCACCGGCTGCGCAGGGAGATGGCATGTCGCTGCCGGCGGCAAGATAGAGGATCTGACGGCTTGGAAGCGAAATGCCGGGGCAAGCATGCTGGTCGACAAAAAGCCCACGACACTTACAAGCTCCTTGCCGAAGGTTGTACGCAGCAACGTTACTCCGCCTTCAATCCATGTGGGTCGGCAGGTGCTCTTCTTCATGCCTGACCTAGTGCTGGTGAAGGACGGAAACCGATACGGCGCAGTCGGATATGCCGATCTGCAGACCCAATTCGCCCCGAGTAATTTTATCGAGACCGGCAAAGTTCCATCTGATGCGGAGATCGTGAGCTACACCTGGGCTCACCCAAACAAAAACGGCGGGCCTGACAAGCGCTTCAAAGACAATCGGCAGATCCCTGTATGCCGCTACGAAGCGTTGCGGTTTTCTAGCCCGTCCGGACTTAACGAGCTGGTGGAATTTTCCAAGACAAACGTCAGCCAGCCCTTTTGCCAGGCTCTATCGGCACTCGCGCAATTGCATCGAAGCTCCGACCGCCAATCCATAACGCTAAATGCGCACACTAGGGAGTGATGGTTGGGGATGGGCTCAAAGCGTGAGCCCAGGTCAGCAAACGCCTTCGCACGGAATCCCATCGCTATCTCGATCCAACTTGCTCCCCCATGAGCAGTTGGCGAGATACCAACGCGCTTCTTCGCAAGATGAAATCTGCGTGCACAAGCGGCGAGGTTGGCATGAGTAGCTCTGTGCTACTTGGCGACGGCTGACAAGCCCAAGGGGGCTTTTGGTTGGGCTCGCAGATTCGGCATGTTGTTCGCGCCAATCCCAAGGGTTGTCAAACGTCCCAATCCAGATTCCAACCTTTGCGGTTTCAGCATTAGTTTGCTGTTGCGCATAGGCGCCGTGGCTATAGCGGGGCCAGTCCAAGGCTCGGCCATGTTCGACCATCCAGGACGCGACGCTGACACCGTCCGCGCGCCGACAATCACCGACGAAGCGACGGTACCGATCCCATGAAACAAATGTGCATTGGACAGGCTGCGAAGCCGCAAGGAAATTCGCCAATGCTTCGGCCGCCTGGCGCCCGCAGGGGTATTGATGTGCGCTAGCGTCATTGCAGTATTGGCGGCTTTCGGGTGCATCGATGCCGTTGAAGCGGACGCGCTGCCCGTGGATCTCTATCGTGTCTCCATCAATCACCGATGCTATGCCTACAATCGCCGCCCGTCTCGACCCGGTCGAGTTTGCTATATCGAGACCACGTAACTGGTCGCCCGAGCCTGTAAAATAGTGGGTCGCGTAAGCAGCCAAGGCCACCACGATCACCAGGATCAGAGGCAAGCGCACATCTGGAGAGAAACGTCTGCGGACGATTGGTTCCGCGCCGCGCCTTGGTCGCGCGCGGCGACGATGAGAATAGCGATTGTTATTCAATTTCCGATCCTTTGCGAAACGCAAGCTGCATGATTTGTAACGTGCCTCTGCACCATTCGTAGGCGCCTTTTTCGCTGGCGCTGGTTTGCCTTGTAGTTCGGCGCTTTGAACACCATGGTGCCTTCGCAGATCAGCCCGAAGTCACGACTTTGTAGTTACCTTTTCCGTAAACACGACCATCTTTCCGCGCTGGAGCCTACAAGTTTTCTCGGAATGAAATTAGGAGGCCGATTCAAAAAGAAGTCGGCTTGTGCGCTAGTTGGTCGTGGCCGGCGAGGCGGATGCCAGAGCTGCCAACACCTCGTCCACAGGTATGATGGCATTTTGTCCGAAAGGGAACCTCGAGATTAAGGTGGGGATGCGAAGTGTCCGGAACATTAAACAAACATCCGCAATTTTTCCACCAAGCCGCAGTGCTCACAATACTAAACGATTGAAGTGTTGGTGGCAGCCATTCGAGGTTGAAAAACCAGCATTTTATGTTGCGGACAGCCCTTGTCTAGGCTCTATGTGTCCAGCCTATCAGGGGGGGTGTGAGTGTCGGAAGTTGAAAAATCGGTCTTCCAAAGCGATCTGCCTTTAAAGGAGAAGCTCGAGCGAGCCAGGATGGAATTGCTCGACCTTTCTGCTCGCAACCGACTTTTGAATGTGCCACGGTTTTCAAAGAGCGCGAAGACGATCGATATTGTCGACGAGAGGTCGTCTGAGATCTATCGATTGCTGGTGAGCGAAGGAAAGGCTTTTACCTTCCTGGCCGGCAAGCCGGATCGGCCGAAGGCAGGCCAGGTTGAAAGCAGCCCTCCAGACGAGGAAATCGACTATTCCCCCGTTGCTCTTGCTCAGCCTGAGGACGAAGGATTCGACGATAGAGGGGTATCTGCGCGACATTCTGACACCAAGCTTCAGACGAGGATGACCCCAACGGGGCTGCAGCGCCGGCTCCTTGATCTCTACCACGATGCCCGCACACTTGAGGAAGAGCAGGGCGTCAATATCCTCTTTCTGGCCCTTGGTATGCTGAAGTGGATTGACCCGAACAACAAAGAAAACATCCGTCAGGCTCCTCTCATTTTGGTGCCGGTACGGCTGGAGCGAGGGGCCGCTGGAGAAAAGTTTCGGCTGCGAGCTCGTACGGAAGATCTTACCGCAAACCTCTCCTTGGAACTCTATCTCGACCGCATTCACAAGCTCGCCCTGCCGCGTTTTGAAGTAGGAGACGACTTCGACGTCTCGACCTATCTCGATGCCGTTGCCGAAGCAGTGTCGACCAAAGAGGGTTGGCAGGTGCTCGCCGATGATATGGTGCTCGGCTTCTTCTCGTTCGCTAAGTTCTTGATGTACCGTGACCTGGATCCGGATCTCTGGCCGGATGGCGCAAAGATTATCGAACAACCGAAGATCCGCTCGCTTCTTTCAGATGGTTTCGAAACACGCGAACCGCTGATGTCGGACGACATTGCGATTGATCCGCATATCGCGCCTGCCGAAATGTTGCATATCGTCGACAGTGACAGCTCTCAGACGCTGGCGATCCATGATGCAAGAAAGGGTCGCGACCTCGTTATCCAAGGTCCTCCCGGGACAGGAAAATCGCAGACGATCGCAAACATTATCGGGTCGGCCGTTGCCGATGGAAAGACCGTGCTGTTCGTTGCGGAAAAAATGGCCGCACTTGAGGTCGTGAAGCGACGGCTTGACACTGCGGGGGTGGGGGACGCCTGCCTTGAGCTCCATAGCAACAAGGCAAACAAGCGCATGATGCTGGAGGAGTTGCGGCGCACCTGGCAACTCGGATCGCCTCGCGGACAGCTTGCTTCTTCCCTTACTGAACGCCTGCTGGAGGCTAGGGATAAACTCAATGCACATGCTACAAGGATGCATGTTCCATTTGGAACGTCCGAACTCACTCCATACCAGGTTCTTGGCCAGCTAACCCGACTAAGGCAGAACGGGCAAAAGCCAGTTGATATTGAACTTGAGGATGCCACCGCTTGGACGAATGACGGTGTCTCGCAACGTCGCAAACTTCTCGATCAGGTGTCTCAGCGGATCAACGAGATCGGCTTGCCGATCCACCACCCATGGCGGGGAGTTGGCCTGGATGTCGTTCTACCAACGACCATTGAGAGGCTCGTCCCACGCATTGCGTCGTCGCTGGATCAAGCAAAGGCTCTGCACGCCAAACTGGCCGATATTGCTGAGCGGATCGAGGCGAAGCCTCCGCAAATCCTCAGCGACAGCGGCGAGGTAGAAGATCGTGCTGAGCTTCTCGCGTCCGCACCTGGACTTCCTGCCGAGGCGCTAGTCTCGCCGGTTTGGGATGAGCGTCCAAAGGACATTGCATCGCTTCTCTGGACAGGAACAGATTTCAACCGCAAATCCGAGGAACTGTCGGAGCAGTTGGTGGCGACCGCTATCGACACGCCAATTGAAGGTCTCGAGACAGAGCTTGCTAAGCTTCCTTCAGACTTTCCGAAAGATGGTTTCGTTCGTGCGCGCCAGCTAACCGTGTTGCTCCCACGCTTAAGAGAAGAAGCTGAGCGGCTAAATCAAGAACTGGGGTCTACGGTTTTACCGGACACGCTTGCAGGACTTCTCAGGTTAGTGATGACCGGCGAGAGAGTTGCGGCAGCCCCCGATGCGAGCCCTGAGGCATTCGCAGCCACAGTTTGGGACTCCGGGCTGGAACAGGCTGGTGACCTTGCCGACAGCGTAGCAACGCTAGAGACTGCTAGAGCCGAGCTTCAGGGCAAAGTTGTTGATGCCGCGTGGAGTACCAACGTGGCCGCGGCGCGGCAAGCGCTCGCCGAGCACACGGGAATATTGAAAGCATTGAATGGCGACTACCGTCGTGCCACTGCACTTGTGCGGACTATTTTGGTGGCCCCTAGCGCGCCTGCGGCGGAGATAGTGGGTCTCCTCGACATTCTAATGAAGGGCCAAGCGGCCGCAGCAAAAGTGCGCGAAGGCGACGCCTTTGGCCGTTCCGCCTTCGGAGCCGATTGGCGCGGTGAGAGATCGTCTTCGGCACCACTCCAGGCCTTAGTGGAGTGGATGCGCACGCTGAGGGGACTTGGCTCGGAACCGCGAATTATAGCCGGGCGGATTGCGGAGCGCTCTGAAGCGGGCGCGCGTGCGGTCCGAGTTCGTAAGGTGATCGACATCGGTCAGCCGATTATCGAGGGGTTTTGGAACGATTTAGGCCACCTTGCGTCATCCATGCAAGGGGACGTGGCTTCCGCCGAGCGGGCCTCGCTGCAACTGATGGAAGCGAAGGCAAGCACTGTAGCTCAAGCCGATGACGCGTCACGACAGGTTCTGACTGACGTTCCAGATCTGATCAGTGAGCGGGTGGAGATACTGCGCCGACTAGGCAGACTACAAGCGCTTGATCAAGAGATCGAGGACGGGGAAAGCCTTGGCAAGTTCGCATTCGGCTCGTCGTGGCTCGGTCGAGGATCCGATTGGGCCGCTCTCGCGCAAGCCGAACTTTGGCTGAGAGAAAATGGCTCAATCCGGCATTTGGCTGCGCGGTTGCCTGAAAGAAAAGAGATCGCAAACTTGGCGCGTTCAGCGCGTGAAGCGGCCCAAGCGGCAGCGCGGGAATTGAAGGCGCTTGCAGGGGATTTGAAAGCCGATGCTCCCTCCTTGTTTGGAGTAGACGATTTTCCAGACGTCGCGATAGTCGAGGTTGTTTCTCGACTGGAGGGGTGGCTCGATCATCAGGAACAGCTCTCGAAATGGGTTGCCTATGAAGAGCGATCCGAAACAGCCCGAAAGGCTGGACTGGGACAGTTGATAGACGGCCTGACCGACGGCCAGATTACAACAGGATCGGCGCGATCAGTCTTCGATATGGCCTACTACGAACGAATGTTTCTAGCGATGGCGACCGATGAGCCGGAGCTGGCAAGGTTCGACGGGGAACTGCATTCCAGGGCTGTACGTGACTTCGCGGATCTGGACCGACAGAGGATCAAGGCCGGTGCCATTGAAGTTGTGACGGCTCATCACCGAAAAATTCCTTCAAGAGACGGCGGAGCTGGACCAGTCGGACTGCTTCGTTCTGAGATGGCGCGCAGACGGGGCCACATGCCTATCCGGCAGTTGATGCAGAAGGCAGGGCCTGCCATCCAGGCACTCAAGCCAGTGTTCATGATGAGCCCGCTTTCGGTGGCCCAATTCCTGTCGCCCGGCAGGATGTCCTTCGATCTTCTTGTGATGGACGAGGCGTCTCAGATACAGCCTGTGGACGCGCTTGGCTCGATCGCCAGGGCCAATCAGGTGGTCGTTGTTGGCGACGAACGCCAACTGCCACCCACGACATTCTTCGCGAAGGTGACAGGCTCGCAGTCTGAAGATGACGAGGGTGAGGGCGCGCAGGTCGCCGACATCGAAAGCATCCTCGGCCTGTTCACGGCCCGCGGCTTGCCGCAGCGTATGCTCCGCTGGCACTACCGTAGCCGTCACCAATCTCTGATCGCCGTATCGAACAGCCAGTTCTACGAGAACCGGCTTTTCATCGTGCCAAGCCCCTATACCCAAGAGGCAGGCATGGGGTTGCGGTTTCATCATGTGCCAGAGGGGGTCTTCGATTCCGGTGGCACAGGAACCAATCCGGTAGAGGCGAGAGCAGTAGCCGAAGCGATCATCCGTCATGCGAAGGTGAACCCGCGAGAGACTCTAGGCGTTGCAACATTTTCGGTTAGCCAACGCCGCGCGATCCAGGATGAACTCGAATGGCTGCGGCGACTAAATCCCGATACGGAGGAGTTCTTTCACGCGCACCCCAGCGAGCCATTCTTCGTCAAGAACCTTGAAAATGTTCAAGGCGATGAGCGCGACGTGATCATGATCTCAGTGGGGTATGCCAAGAATGCGCAGGGGTACATGGCCATGCGTTTCGGCCCTCTTGGTGCGGAAGGCGGCGAGCGTCGGCTCAACGTCCTCATAAGCCGCGCCAAGCGCAGCTGCGAAGTATTCGCGTCCATCACAGACGAGGACATCGACCTGGAGCGTGGCAAAGGGAAAGGCATCTTCGCCTTCAAGCTCTTCTTGCACTACGCGAGAACAGGGCGAATTTCGCTTGCCCAAGCCACGGTTCGCGAAATGGATTCAATCTTTGAAGAGCAGGTAGCCAACGCGCTGATCGGAAAGGGTTACCAGGTTCACGCTCAGGTTGGCATAGCAGGCTTCTTCATCGATCTCGCGGTTGCTGATCCGGAGAGGCCAGGCCGCTATATTCTTGGCATCGAATGTGATGGCGCAGAATATCATTCATCGCGCTCGGCCCGAGATCGAGACCGGCTACGGCAGTCTGTTCTGGAAGACCATGGTTGGATAATCCATCGCATCTGGAGCGCTGACTGGTTTCAAAGGCCACGCGAGCAGCTGGAGCGAACCATATTAGCGATTGAGGCTGCGAGAAAAGAGCTCGATGAGCGGGCCGAATTGGGGGTCCAGAGAAATCGTGCTGTAGCCGTGCAGGTTGTTACGGTCGACAGAGGCAACGTGACGGAAATCGGTCTCGAAAGCACAAAGGGATCCGAGATACCCAATCGAGCCTACGAAGAGGCCGAACTAAACCGACCGGGATCGTTCGAACTCCACGAGACGCCCAGCGGAATCATGGCCGGACTGGTCGAGCAGGTGGTGGCTATAGAAACACCAATCCATGTCGACGAAATAGTTTCGCGTATTCGGGGCGCGTGGGGTCTGCAGCGGGCCGGTGGCAGGATTCAGGATGCAATCGAGCGAGGTGTAGGCATAGCACAGAGAGGTGGTGCAGTAGCCCGTCGAGGCAACTTCTGCTTCAAGCCGGGTGCTCCTGTTCGTCTTAGAGATCGCAGTGCGGTCGTGTCCCCTGGATTGCGTAAGCCCGAAATGATTGCGCAGGACGAAGTCGCCCAAGGCGCCATGGAAGTCGTGAAATCCAACCTCGGTGCGACGGAGGAAGAAATCGCAATAACCGTTGCGAGAATGCTGGGCTTCAAAGCCACAAGTGCACAATTGCGGCAGTTGATTTCAGCTGGGGTCGCCGATTTGATTGCCAAGGGCTTGCTGCGGCCCCAAGACGGTTTGTTGGTGGCCGGCGAGTCCGCGAGCGAGGCTTTAGCTGAAGTGTGACGGGGCATTGTAGAGCCCTCGTTGCAATCTCTGTCGAAGCTCGGAACACCTCTTTTGCTGGCGGAGGCCGAATGGCATTTCGATTCGTACACACGGCCGATATTCATCTCGACTCGCCGCTGCGTTCGCTCGCGATGCGTAATCCCGATCTTGCCGGGCTCGTGGGCGACGCCAGCCGCCAGGCATTCGTTTCGATAGTGGATCTCTGCCTAGAGGAACGCGTGGATGCGTTGGTAATAGCCGGCGACCTATACGATGGTGATCAAACCTCGATGAAGACGGCGCGGTTCCTGGCAGCGCAGATGACACGCCTGCACCAGGCCGGCATCAGGGTTTTCAAGATCCGCGGCAATCATGACGCCCTGTCGCGGATTTCCAAACAGCTGGTGTTTCCTGACACCGTGACCATTTTTGGCGGTCGTGCTCAGTCGGTATTGCAGACAGCCGGCGGTGTGGACGTCGTTTTCCATGGTTTGAGCTTTGCGAACCCTAAGGCGCCGGACAGCCTGCTGCCCAAATATCCGGCTGCTCGCGAAGGAGCCGTCAATATTGGCATCATGCATACCAGTCTGGCCGGATCGCCCGGTCACGACGTTTACGCGCCCTGCAGCATCGCTGACCTGCACGCCCACGGTTTCGACTATTGGGGGCTTGGCCACATTCATCTTCGCCAAGTCCATTCCGGCGCAAGCACGGTGGTGATGCCGGGAATACCGCAGGGGAGAGACATTAACGAGGCGGGTGAGAAATCAGTCACCCTGGTGACGGTGCGCGACGACCGTTCGGTGGAGATCGAGGAACGACTGACCAGCGTTGCGCAGTTCGAGCGGGTCAGCGTCGACCTTACCGGAGCAGTTGAGTGGCCGGAAGCCGTCGCGCGTGTTCGCTACGCACTCGAAGAGATGCGGGCCGCCGTCCGCTCGCGTCATGCTGTGGCCCGCGTTGGCCTAACAGGAACATCACCATTGTTATGGGCGCTGATCCGCGACAGAGATCTCCTTCTTGCCGAAGCCGAACAGGCTGCGGAACAGCTAGGCCATACGTGGGTGGAGAAGCTCGAGCTTGACCTCGCGCCACCTCGGGCGGAGACGGCCGACGATATTGCTGATCCGATTTTCGAACTCGAGCAATCCATGCGCGCCGATGCCACCTCGGACGCCTTCCGCGCTGAGGCGAGGGCGTTCGTCCAAAAGATGGTCGCCGACCTTCCGGCCGACGGACGGGATTTTGCTGGGAAGGACGAAGCCGGGCTGGAGCAGTTCCTCGATCAGGTGCTTTCCAAGGGTGCGGACTTGGTCACTGCCCGCCTTAAGTCCGGTGGATCGTCATGAGGTTGCGGCGACTTGACCTCATTCGCTATGGAAAGTTCACCAATAGTACGATCGACTTCGGACCCAAACCGGAATCCGGACCTGACCTGCATATCGTGTTCGGCCTGAATGAGGCCGGCAAATCGACCGCGCTTTCCGCCTACTTAGACTTGCTGTTCGGCATCGAGGAACGGAGCCGCTACAACTTCCTGCACGAGTACAGCGCCATGCGCATCGGCGGCGTGCTGGAACTGGCCGGCTCCGAGCACACGTTCACGCGTACGAAACAGCGTACTAATTCGTTATTGAACGCGACGGGCCAACCGGTGAGCGACGTGGCGATCACGGCGCATCTCGCCGGACTGTCGCGTGACGCTTACACGACCATGTTCTCACTCGATGACGAGACCCTGGAAGCGGGCGGGAAGTCGATCCTTGAGTCGCGGGGCGATCTCGGCAAGCTTCTCTTCACGGCCAGCGCCGGTCTTGGGAACGCAAGTGATACATTGAACGCCCTCGAGGCCGAAGCAGACGCGCTGTATCGGAAGCAGGCGCATGGAACCGAGCTCGCGCTGCTGAAGAAGCGCCTTGTTGATGTGAAGTCGCGCAGGGATGCGATCGACACGCTTGCATCAACCTACGAAGGGCTGGAGGCCGAACGTCTCGATGCGGCGCAGCAATACGACGCGACCATTAGTGACCGAGCGGTGCTGGTGGCCCGGCTGGATACCATTGCTCGTTACGTGCGTGCTGGGCCGATGCTGGCCGATATCCGGCGCAAGATTGCTCGGCTGGAACAACTGCCGAACATCGCCTCCCCAGCCCGCACTTGGACGGGCAGTGTCACCGAACTGATCGATGACGATGCCAGCCTCAGAACCCGGCTGTCCGCAAATATCGACGAGATGGAGCGGCTGGCGGAAAAAGTCACTGCCGTCGACGAGGATGAACGGATCCTATCGATTTCCGAACGCATTCGCGGTCTCGCGGAGAGCAAGGTTCGCCATACCGCGGCTGGCTTTGACTTGCCCACGCGCAGGATGGGGCTGCAAATCCTCAACAACAGCGTGGCAAGCTGCCTTGCCGCCTTGGGCCGATCTTCGGAGTCGGATCCTGCCGCGCTGCTTCTGCCTGCCGTTACCGTTGGCGTCGTTCGGGCCATGGTCGAGCAGAGGTCCGGGATTGCTACCGGAGTGCGTGCCGCTCGTGACGAAGCCGCGGCGGCACTCGATGCGCTGCAGGTGGCAAGGCAGCGGGTCGGCGAGGAAAGGGCGGTGCCCGGACCTGCCAGGGCAAGGCTGGGCTCGACTTTGTCGAAAGCGCGAGCAAGCGGACACCAGGTAGAAATCAGGACGGCTCGCGAGGCGGAAGATGCGGGAACAATCCGATGGAAGGCGGCGCACGCGCGCTTGCGTCCATGGAACGGAGATGACCTTGCTCTCGCCAACGTCGCGGTTCCGAGCGCCGGACAGATTGCCGCCTGGAAGACGGTAGCATCAGAACTGGCCAGGAACACCGCCGTACTTGCCGAACGCCTTGCCGTATACGAGGGCAACCATGCCATGCTCGCCGCACGATTGGATGCCCTTCGTGCCTCGGGCGACATTGTCGACGATAAAGCGGCTACCGCCATCCGCCGAGTTCGCGATGATGCCTGGGCAACGCACCGCGCAGCGCTGACCGGTGAGACCGCTGACGATTTCGCCGTTGCATTGGCGCGCGATGACATTGCCAGCGCAGGCCGGCTGGCCGGCGCGGCGGATCTGGCTGAGATCCGGGTAACGACGCGCGAGCTGGCCGAGGCCGCAGCAAACCTGTCACGCAACGGCACCCAACGCACACAGCTCGGCAAGGATATCGATATCCAATGTTTGGAAATCCGCGCGGCCGCCAGCGACCTGCTCGGAGACGCCGTGGAACTTTCGTCTGAGCGCCTGATCGAAAGGATCGAGGATCAGATAGAGGCGCGCAGCGATGCGCTCGCTGCCTGGGAGCAGATCGAACTTGCTCGCTTGAAGGCGGAGCGAGCCACTGACGCCGGCGAGCAGATACGCTTAGAGATGAGAGCCGCGCTGGAAAGCGTTGGCATTGTATCAGAGCCCGGCGACACTCTCGAAGCAATCATGGCCATCGCGGAGCTGTTTCTGGACCGGCAGCGCAAGGTGGACGCAGAGTATGCCGAGGCGCTCAGAATGGTGAGCTCCAAAGAAGAGGATCTAGCGGCCCGACGGGTTGCCGTAGGCGTGGCGGAGCGTCGCGACGAGGAATGGCTGGCCGGCATTGTCGAAGCACTCAAGGGAACTTGGCTCGAAAGCGGGCTCTCAGCATCCGGGGTCGGCACTGTGCTCGATCAATTGGCCGAACTGTCAAGAAGCCTGCAGGAACGGGACGATCTGCAGCTGCGTATCGACAAGATGGCGGCCGACAGGGCTAATTTTCTGGTCGAGGTCATCGCCGTATCGGTTGAAGCCGACGAGCCGACGGATGATGGCGAGCCGGAGCAGTTGGCTATCCGCCTTGCCGAGCGCCTGGAGCGTGCCGAGCGGACACGTGAAACGAAGGCAAGCCTCGGCCACGACCTGAAGCGCCTGAAGGAGGCGCGCGAAATCCTCGACACCGAGATTTCGGCGCACGAACGCCGCAAGGACGAAGTGCTGGGCGTTTTTGGCGTCGCCACTTTGTCCGAGGTAGTCGAACGCGATGAGCTGCTGCGCGAGCGGGATGGATTGCGCGCTGCCGTCGCTGAACTTGAGGAACGGGTAGTGGCGGAACTTGCAGTCGACGGATTCGAGGAGGCACGCTCGATCCTGGACGCGATCGATTTCGACAGCCTCACGGTCGAGAAGGCTGAGGGCGAGCAAAGGCTTCGCCAGTTTGATGAAATCATCCAGCAACAGCTGATCCGACAGACCCGCGCGGCAGACAAGTTGGACGCCATCGGCGGTGACAGCGCGGTTGCCCGCCTGGATGCCGAACGGCGCACAACCCTGTTGGAAATCGAGGAGAAGGCCGTTCGCTACATTGAGCTGAAGCTTGGTATCATGTCGGCTGGAAATGCTTTGCGGATCTACCGTGAGAACCACCGTTCGGGGATGATGGCGCGTGCATCAGACGCATTCAAGCTAATGACCCGTGGGCAGTATTCAGGCCTTACAACCCAGCCCGTCAAAGGCGGGGAGGTTCTCATCGCGGTGCAGCGCGACGGGCAATCCAAGCTCGCTGAAGCGCTTTCGAAGGGCGCGCGCTTTCAGCTCTACCTAGCACTGAGGCTCGCCGGTTATTACGAGTTCGCCCAATTCCGGCCCTCGGTTCCCTTCATCGCCGACGACATCATGGAAACCTTTGACCATATTCGCTCGGAGGAGGTTTTCAGATTGTTTGGGGAGATGGCGAACACAGGTCAGGTCATTTATCTCACGCACCACAAGCACCTGTGTGAAATCGCCAAGGCTGTTGTGCCAGCATCTACCATCCACCAGCTGGAATAGGCTCGATTAGAATTCGCCTCAAATGATGCGGTTCAACTAACCAACTCGTCTGACATAGGAACTTTCGATCGAATTCCGTCATGACGTCCCTTCGATAGAGGTTGAGAAATGCCTATCTTGTTCTGCAATGTTGCGTGGATGAACGACTACGCCGGGCGGAGCGCGGATGACCCGCCTCTCGGTGGCGGGGCATTTCGAGTAAGCAGGGTTATTGCGCCGAAGAATGCAACTTTGTTGCAGCCAATGACGGGTACGTTTACAGCGCTTCGAGACGATTAAGGGCGAATTGGATCGGCAGGTGCGCCCAGAATATGGGTTCAGTTCAAGGGGCGTAACCCGCCCAGCACTACAAGGATAAGATCAGGTCGTTCAGGGCTAGGACGCTCGCCGAAAATGCATTCGTGCTGCCCCGGAGGGATAGGCACCGTGTCAAAGGGTGGAGTGGCCAGGCAAGCTGGTGGTATGCGAACGATACGACAGATCGATCCGCCAGAGCATTCGTCAAGAGAGTAAAGGCATTATCGAAGGCGAGCCAGTCGCTCCCGTCGGGGCATCGCCCGTTCATGATCGAAGTCGTGGCCGACCGGCTGGAGCGGCAGCGTCCGACGTCTACAAACGGTATGTGCGGAAGTACGAGATCAATGTCCATCCTCAGCATGACAGTCTGCACAAACAGTTCGTAGCGTTTCTCGGCGAGCGATATCCGCGGATTGATCTTCCCGCTTGTTTTCGCGACGACCTTCGGTTGCGGTTGACGCAATCCGGAAGTGATGGTCGAGATCAAGCCTGCTGATGCGGCTACGATGCGCTTGGCGATTCGCGCCGTGATCGGCCAGTTGCTCGACTACCGCCAGCATCAGCGGTGGACTGGCCGACAGGTAATTCTCGTCGGTGCGAAGGCGACGAGCAAGAACGATCTAAAAGTCTGCCGTTTGACAACGGCTTTGGCCTGGCCTGGCCCATTGGAACCGGCGGAAACGAGATCCGCTGGCCCGACGGCGCTGGTTGATTGGCAAGCAAGCGCCGAACGTCCGGAGGCTAAAGCTCAGGGTCGCGATGGATCGGCATTGCTGCTTTCGGTGCCGACCCAATCTCTCATGTGGGGATATCGCAGTCCTCCAAACGATGCTCAAGTCGGTAGTAATGGTCCCTCATGCTTCGCAATCGTGCAATCAGTCCTTACTCGCCGGCGCGCTGAGCTGTGACGAAGTCGTTTTCCTCCGCGCGAGCCTCTAAGGTCCCTGTACGTTGCCTATAACGGTGCGGCAGATGCCGGTGTCCGTCGCCATGCTCGGAGGTGAAGCCGGCGAAGCGCTTCCGCGGGTCCATGCAAGCGGAGGATCGCGCCGCGCCGTGCATCGATTGGACCTCTCGTCCCGCTGCGCTGCTGAGATCTCTCCTGTCAGGCGGTCTAGCCGCCTTGATGCACGGCGATCGGCTTTCGGCGGCCTGCATCGGCGACTCGCCCTCGGGGTGCATTTTGACAAGGCTCGTCAGGCGCCGGGATTGCTCCGTCGTGATGGCAGGCGGGGGTTTGCAGGTTGCGGTCGACGGGTTCGTTTCGGGGCGTCTGCGCCCCATCGTTACGTCGCGAGTTGGGGGATGCGATCGAGGACGATGCGCAGGATGCGCTGGTCGGGGCACGATGTCGGCAGGTGCAGGCGGATTTGCGATTTCATCTCGACCACCCGCGCAGCGATTTTGATGAGGCGCAATCGCAGCGTGTCGAATTGGGCGACTGCAAAGCTCGAGCGTTTCGGCATCGCGGCGCGCAGGCCCCACAGAAGCCAGTAGGCGCCGGCATGCAGAAACAGCCGGAACTAGCCTTAGCCTAGTTGGCCGTCGCTCTGGGCAGGAGGTGCGGCCGGCGGCGAGATGGGTCTTCCACGACTTGATGGGGTTCTCGGCCGCGCCGCGCCCACAGTAGACATCCTCGTAGAGCGCCTTGGCCTTGCCACCTGCAAGGTTGGTGACGATGAAGCGGATATCGGCGCCCTGGGCGCCGACCTCGACCCGCGCTATGATGCGCTCGACGCGGCTCCAGCTGGCGGCGCCGTCAACGAACTCCTTGAACCCGCGGACCTTGCCCGTCTTCGCCGACGCTTCGAAGCGCGCTGTCGTGCTCGTCACCAGATCCGCGACATGCTTGCGCAAGATCGTGTGGGCGCCATGCCGAGGATAAACTCGACATCGCGGCACCAGTCGATGACCTGCGGACTGCTAATGGCTATCGGCCCGGATCAGGATCCGGGTGTTCGGCCAGTTGCTCCGGATCGCCCGCACCAGGCGGCGCAGGTGGGGGCGGATCTCAGCCCCGCTCGGCCGGTCCCAGGATCGCGCTGACGAACCGTCCCGCACCATCGAACACTAAGATCGGCTGGAAGCCGTACTCGTCATGGTGGGCATTGAACAGGCGAAGCTGTTGGCCTCCGTGCACAGCGTCGAAGATGTCGTCAATGTCGAGTGCGATCCGCTTCGGCACCTGCCGGAACGAGGCGCAATAGAGATTGACCATCGCCCGCCCATCGCGACCAGCTCCCGCACGCCGGGCAGGTTCTCCAGCCGGCACATCGTCGATTGCGACGCCAGATCCCGACCGGACGTCAGCGCATCCTGGGCCATCTTGAAGACCGGATCGCAGCGCAGCCGATTGGCGTCGTTGCCGTCCTCGTAGCCGGCGGCGATCATCTTCATGCGAAAGCCGATCATGTCCGCCAGGCTGTGGACGACCTGGTCCGGGCAGCGCGGATCGTCGATGCAACGCGCCAGACGCTCGGCCACCCGCAACCGCTTTTCCACCTCGGCCAAGGCCAGAACGCCGCTGTTGGACGACAGCATGCCGCCGTCGAAACGGGCGACGACGGACTTGCCGCCGACTGATGACAAACCGCTCAGCGGCAGCGCAAGATCGTTCATGGTGGGTGTGGTCTCCGGGAAATGGTTCGGATCGGCTTAAGCAACCAAATCCTACGTCATTTCAACGGCTTGCGCCACATCCACCAACCCCCATGAATTTGGTTAGGTTGATGCGGCGTGCCGCCGCCGTGAGGCCGCGCTCGCTCAGCAGCGCGTCGAGAACGACGAGAAGATTCAGATCGAGCCCTTTAAAACGCATGTCTTAGCTATCCATAGCGTGGATGAATTTGATTGAAACAAACGATTTTACCAATTTTCCGGAATGTCGCATGGACTTGGCAGGACCTCACGTGCGCCGATCACTGCCTCTATCGCGTGGCGAGTCCCTTGAGAAGAGCCCGAAAGAGGAAATCTGTCGCGTGCGGTGGAGATTGTACTGGGAATGAGAGGCAGCGCTCCGATCATGTCGAACTCTCCGACGAATGGCGGACCGGTACAATTGTTGATCGCAACTGGTCCGGAGCTATGAAACATCTCGATTACATATGAGGTGCCGAGTGAATACGCTGACAGCACCCACCGTCGCAGCGTTTAGCTGACGTTTGACGACGGTTCCTATCCATTTACACGCAGATTCTCGATGTGCTGGCGCAAAAGCGGGAGGCCGGCGACTTTTCTTCGTCATCGGGCTGACGCCGCAGAAGCCGGAGCTCGTCCGGTTCCATGGGCATTGGGCTTGGTCGGTCGCACAGGCTCTATGAGGGGCAATTTTGGCAATGCGACGCGACTCGGGTTTTGAACGACGCCGAAAACGCAAGCTGGAAAGGAACAAGATGGCAGATCAACTCGCCAACGAAATAATCGCCATGATCAAGAAGCGCGCCGCGTCGGAGGGCGGCATAGCGCCTGCCACAGGCGGCGAGATAACGGCTGCCACGGGACTGACTTCGCTCGGTATCGATTCACTGGGATTGGCGGACGTTCTCTGGGACCTGGAGCAGGCCTACGGCATCGAGATCGAGATGAATACGGCCGAGGCATGGTCGGATCTCCAGAATGTTGGGGACATGGTGGAAGCCGTGCGCAGCTTGCTCGCTAAGGGGGTGTGAATGGACAGGCGGGTCGTGATTACTGGGATTGGCGGGATTTGCGGGCTTGGGACCAACGCCGCCGCCATTTGGACAGAGATGCGAGAAGGCCGCTCCGCCATCGGCCCAATCGTCAACTCCGAGCTCCATGAATTGAGGGTCAGGATCGGTGCCGAGATCAAGGCGCTGCCGGAGCATGACATCGACGGCAAGCAACTCATCTCCATGGACCGCTTCAGCCTGCTGGCTGTGCTTGCGGCGCGCGAAGCCATGCGTCAGGCCGGACTTTCCTCCAAAGAGGGAAATAGCTATCGCTTCGGTGCGACGGTGGGCGTTGGCGGCTGCGGGTGGGATGCGATCGAGCAAACCTACCGCGCCATCCTTCTGGGCGGTAAGCGTGCCGCTCTCTTGACTGTACCCAAGGCGATGCCGGGTGCCGCTGCCGGCCAGGTCAGCATGAGTCTCGGCCTGCGCGGGCCGGTCTTCGGCGTCACGTCCGCCTGTTCCTCGGCAAACCATGCGATTGCCTGCGCGGTGGACCAGATCAGGCACGGCCGGGCCGACGTGATGCTTGCCGGCGGCAGCGAAGCGCCGCTCATATGGGGTGTGCTGAAGGCATGGGAAGCGATCCGCGTGCTTTCGCCCGATACTTGCCGGCCATTCTCGGCCGATCGCCAGGGCCTGTCGCTTGGTGAAGGCGCCGGCATGGCGGTGCTGGAAAGCTACGAGCATGCCCTGGCTCGGGGCGCCACCATCCTTGCCGAAATTGCCGGTGCCGGCCTTTCCGCCGATGCGTCCGACATCGTCGCGCCGACTGTCGAGGGGCCGGAGGCAGCAATGCGGGCCTGCCTTGCCGATGCCAGGCTGGACGCAGAGGATGTCGACTATCTCAACGCGCACGGCACCGGCACCAAGGCCAACGACCAGATCGAGACGGCGGCGATCAAGCGCGTCTTCGGTCAGCACGCCTTCTCAATGTCCATTTCTTCTACCAAGTCCATGCACGCGCATTGCCTCGGCGCGTCCGGCGCGCTCGAGTTGATCGCCTGCGTGATGGCTATCCGCGAGAGCGTCGTGCCGCCGACTGCCAATTATCGTGAGCTGGACCCCGATTGCGATCTCGACGTCACGCCCAATGTGGCACGTGAGCGCAAGGTGCGCGTGGCACTGAGCAACTCCTTCGCCTTTGGCGGCACGAACGCGGTTCTGGCGTTCAGGCAGGTGTAGAAGCCATGAGAGATGCCTCCGGCAACATTATCTCTCGCATCCAGATGCTTGCCGGATAACTATTGTGAAGGGCGGGTCATTGACCGCCTCGGCGAATGCGGGAAGTGGCACGGAAGCTCGACGATCCGGGGGTATCGTCTTTGCGAAATTCTTAACTGTTGAAGCGGCTTGGACGTACCGCCGCCCCGTAAAAGGTAAGCGAGGCCCTGCGGGCTCGGCTTGAGGGTCTGAAGCTGTACACGACAATGTCCGGAAGCCGCAGGGTCGGCTCTGCGCCCGTTATAGTCGCTGAGTGCTGCCGGCCCGGCCGCGCCGCGGGCGCCCTCAACGAACTCCTTGAACCTGCGGACCTTGCCTGTCTTGGCCGACGCTTCGAAGCGCGCCGTCGTGCTGGCCTCCAGATCCGCGACATGCTTGCGCAGGGTCGTGGTGAGCGCGAGGCCAAAGATGAAGTCGACGTCGTTGGCGCGGCACCAGTCGATGACCTGCGGGTTGCAATAATGGCTATCGCCGCGGAGCAGGATTCGAATGTTCGGCCAGTTGATCCGGATCGCCCGCACCAGGCGGCGCAGGTGGGGGCGGATCTCAGCCCCACTCGGCCGCTTGGCCGGTCGCAGGATCGCGCTGACGAACCGTCCCGCACCATCGAACACGACGATCGGCTGGAAGCCGTACTCGTCATGGTGGGCATTGAACAGGCGGAGCTGTTGGCCTCCGTGCACAGCGTCGAAGGTGTCGTCAATATCGAGTACGATCCGCTTCGGCACCTGCCGGAACGAGGCGCAATAGAGATCGACCATCGCCCGTCCCATCGCGACCAGCTCCCGCACGCCGGGTAGGTTCTCCAGCCGGCATGAATTTTTCAGGCTAGGTTCCGCGCTTCGGGCCGAGCAGGAAAACTATGAGGGCAGCGACGAACGTGGCAACAGCACTGTAGGCAATGGCGCTGGCGATTCCCGCATTCTCCACCAATAGCCCGCCGAAAATCGCGCCGGCTGCGATTGCCACTTGGAATGCTACGACCATCAGCACACCGGCGCTTTCGGCCTGCTCGGGAACGGCCCGCCGCACCATCCACATCTGTAGTCCCACCGGCACCGCGCCGAAGGCAAAGCCCCACGCGCCAACCGCAATCGCCGAGGCGAAGGCCGATGCTCCCGCCGTCAGTAGCGAAACAGCCGCTATCCCTATGAGCAGCGGTGCAAGGGCCGCGACTGCCTTGAGACTGTACTCGGCCAGAAGCCCGCCGGCCAAATTGCCGAAGAATCCGCCGATGCCAAAAGCAAGCAACACAAGCGAGATCGTCTCGACGTCAAGAGCGGGAATCTTTTCGAGGAAGGCGCGGATATAGGTGATTCCGGCGAAGTGGCCGGAAGCGACCAGCAGGATGACAAAAAGCGCAACCTTGACCATCGGAATCTTTGCCACATCCAGCAGGCTGCGAACGCTAGTCACTCCAATCGGAGGCAGTCTCGGAATGGTTATGAGCTGCACGAGCAGTGTAGCGACGCCGCCGGCTGCGGCGAGCATGAAGGCGCTTCGCCATCCCCAGATATCGCCGACATAAGCGCCGATTGGAGCTGCGCAGACGGTAGCTACGGAAACGCCGGTGAGGATGATCGACATAGCGCGCGGCAGGAGGTGGCTTGGAACGAGCCGCATCGCCAGTGCTGCCGACATCGACCAGAAGCCTCCGAGCGCTATGCCGAGCACGACGCGTGCAGTCAGGAGAACCGCCAGCGACCACGCGCCGGCCGCCAGAACGTCCGACAGGATCAGCAGCAGCGTCATGGTCCACATGACGGTCCTGCGGTCCAGGCGCTTTGTGATGATGGCCACCGTCGGCGCCGAGATCGCCCCGACGATAGCTGTCGCCGTCATCGCCTGTCCAGCCGCTCCCTCGCTGATACCGAGATCATGCGCGAGGGGCGTGAGCAGGCTGACAGGCAGAAACTCTGCCGTGACCAGCCCGAAGGTGCCCAAGGAAAGCGAAATGACGGCACCCCATGCGGGACCAGACGGTGGGACGGGCTTTTCTGGGTCGTGCAGAACAGCGTTCATGACGCCTGCTGCGGATCGGGTCATGAACGAAGTCTCCACTTTGATGCAATGCAACGTGATGTTGGCTGCCTTGACCCAAATCTAAAAACACAAGCGCATTTCCCGGCGGCGTTGCACGGAGGAGGGGATGTTCATTGCTTCGCGATACTTTGTGACGGTGCGGCGCGCAACATCAATGCCGGTTTCCTTCAGCCGGACAGCGATGTCCTCGTCGGAAAGCACGTCGCCGGGAGATTCTGCGGCAATGATAGCTTTGATCCGATGCCGGACAGCTTCGGCGGAGTGCGCATCGCCGCCTTGGCAGGACGCGATCGCGACGGTGAAAAAATACTTCAGTTCAAAAACTCCGCGCGGGGTAAGCATGTACTTGTTCGAGGTCACCCGGCTTACCGTCGACTCGTGCACGCCGATCGCGTCAGCGACGGTTCTAAGATTGAGAGGCCGCAGGTGGGCGACGCCATGTTCTAAAAAGGCATCCTGCTGACGGACGATTTCAGCCGCAACCTTAACAATCGTCTTGGCGCGCTGATCGAGGCTGCGGATTAGCCAGTTCGCGTTTTGCAAGCATTCGTCGAGAAATGCTTGATCTTTCGAATTTTGGGCAGTTTGACGCGTGACTTCGGCATAGTAGGTTTGGTTGATCAGCAGCTTCGGCAGCGTGGCGGGATCAAGTTCGATCTGCCACCCGCCTTGCGGCGATGGCGTGACCCAGACGTCGGGTATAACTGATTCAGACGCACCGGATTGGAACCTGTTCCCAGGCTTGGGATCGAGCGCCCGAATCTCATGCATCATGTCGAGAAGGTCTTCTTCATCGACGCCGCAATGCTGCTTCAGTGCCTCAAAATCGCGTCGCGCAAGCATTTCAAGATGGGCAACCAAAGCTGCCATTGCCGGGTCGAGCCGGTTTCGTTGGCGCAACTGAATCTCGAGGCATTCTCTGAGACTTCGCGCAAAAACTCCCGGTGGATCAAATTGCTGCAAGGTTCCGAGAACCCGTTCCACAACAGCCTCATGGACATTTAGGCTCTCGGCCAGCTCCAAAAGGTTTGCCCGAAGATAGCCAGTGTCTTCCAGATCGGCGGCAAGCTGGCCAGCGATCAGCCGCTCCTGTGGTGTGAACGCAGTGAGGGCGATCTGACGAGCGACATGGTCGTGCAATGTTTCGGCGAGGGTGGCAAACTCGTCGAGGGAAGGGCCGTTGCCCGGCGGGTTGTTGGTCGTGTTGCGAAGTGATTTCCATTGCCCGAGCCGTTCAGGCGACCCTGCCCCGGTCAGCCCTTCAACGGCGTTTGCACCAGGGCCGAGAGGCTGATCCGCTCCCGAAATCGAAGCATCGTCAAAAGGCCCGCCATCGTTTGACGCAGATTCCAAGAGCGGGTTCTTCTCGATTTCCCGCTCCACGAACTGATGCAGTTCGGTATGCGCCAGTTGCAGCAAGCGAATCGACTCAATGAGTTGAGGCGATGCGACGATGGATTGCTTCTGGCGCTGAAACAGGCTTGCTGAAGATTGCATGGTGAGTGCGATAATCCTGTCGAGGAGCCTCTTGGGGCCTGCAATGGCCCCAGTGAGACGTTTTCTAGGTCATGCGGCGGCTTTCAGCGTTCGGAGAACGTTTTGCGGGGATGAGACGCCATACGGGTCAGCCTCGCAGTTGTCGGAGAAACCTTCCTCCTCGAACCAGTGCTCCACCACGCCATTGTTGATCAGGGCGGCGTAGCGCCATGAGCGCATCCCGAATCCGAGATTGTCCTTGGCAACCAGCATGCCCATCTTGCGTGTGAACTCGCCTGAGCCATCGGGGATGAGCTCGACCTGCTTCAGGCCCAAGGACTTCCCCCACGCATTCATGACGAAGGCGTCGTTGACTGAGAGGCAGTAAATCGCGTCAATTCCCTCCTTCTCAAACTCATCATAGAGCTCTTCGAACTTGGGCAATTGGTAGGTCGAGCAGGTCGGGGTGAAGGCGCCAGGCAGCGAGAACAGGATGACCCGCTTGCCGGCAAAGTAGTCGTCAGATGTCTTTTCCTGCCAGCGATATGGATTTGGCCCCTGGACGGACTTATCGTGAACACGTGTGAGAAAGGTGACGAAGGGAACTTTCTTTTGAACTGTCATTAATTTGCTCCTGCAAAGTAGAAAACTGGCGCGCTGGATTCTGGCAGAGCCTGGCGCAATACCGAGCAAAGGCTCGTATGCCGGGCACGGAGTGAGGACCTCGCGGTTAGCAACCTCCTTTTTCCATGCCGGGGAATGTCTTGGCTGCTGGTCTTTGCCACCCGAACGCAATCGATCTGAGCGAGCTGGAGACCGTCGAGCTGCTTGCTTTCCACGGCTATGGCGCCCGGAGGAGACGATGTCCCGATGTTCAGCGGGAACGGGCACCGTCTCCTCAGGCCACTGTCTAGAGCTTCGCGCGTCGGGCATGGTGCAAGTCGCTTTCATCGTGATTTGATGGTGCTCTAACCAGGAGCAGCAAGCGGCGTGCCATTTCAAATAGAGGTGCTGTTGGACCGCCCCTTCTTCTCGGAGGCCGTGTCTTAGAAGATCGGGCGCGCGCTATGCCGCCTCGTCACACAGGCAACAACGATGCTGTACGGTGCGGATATTCGGCGCTTCAGCCCCGGCTGGGCAAAGACGAACCGGAAGCCGAGCCGATGCATTACCTGAGGCTGAAGGCCACTCCAGTCATTGCGTAGCGTGTGGCGCTAGCGTTCCTGGGTGCGCAGGCACGGCTATCGCGAACATGCGCGTGTCGCAGCAACATGAGCGCGCGCTCTTGGGCAAGCGCCCTGGCCCCGTGAGGATCGAATTCCCCAATCGTGTCTGTTTGCCGCCCTCTTATGTTCGAAACTGGACCAGAATGTCGCAGGCCCGACTTAAAGGTCGCCCGAGGCGTTCTGTCCGACACTGTACCGTCGCCTTTGTTGGCCCGCGACACCGGCTTATTTCGCCTAGCTCTTCTCTGGCCTCAGGCTAAGCCGCTGAGAAGCTGCCACGATTTTTTTCTGCTGCGGCCAAATTGGCACGAGATTTGAAGCACCTTCGTTGCGGGCCGGGAGCCGCCGACCGACTTTCATTTCGTGGATGACACGAATGGAACGAAGAAAGAAAAGCAAAATGTCAAATCCGCGTCGGATAGCGTCTATGGGCAGGGGGTCCTCGGCGAAACCGCCCTTACCCAACAGCTCGCCGCCCTTGTCGACCCTTGCGCAGGAAATCTTGGCCGGCGGCGAGTCAAAGGCTGACCACACCGACTTTATCCTGACCTCGAGGTACAGGATAACGTTCTGCATCTCGCCGCGCGTTTGCCTAGACAGTTAAGCGTTAGCCGATCCTGATAATCGGTCTGCCTTCCGACGACGTCCTCTACATGCCGTCTTAGGTCTTCTCTACCGCAGCGCCCGCCGGTCACCTTCCGCCCTTCCATCGCTATAGAGTGAAGTGCCACCCATGTCCGAACAACCTTTGCCGACGCTGCCGATGTGGCGCGTCGATCACATTGAGCCCTCGCCTGAGATGTTGGAGTTACGGGCCAACGGTCCGATCCACCGCGTGCGCTTCCCGTCCGGGCACGAAGGCTGGTGGGTGACAGGCTATGACGAGGCCAAGGCGGTGTTGTCCGACGCGGCGTTCCGGCCCGCGGGAATGCCGCCGGCGGCATTCACCCCGGATTCGGTGATTCTCGGTTCGCCAGGATGGCTGGTCTCGCACGAGGGGGGCGAGCATACGCGGCTACGCACGATCGTGGCGCCGGCCTTCAGCAACGGCAGGGTGAAGCAGCTCGCGCAGCAGGTCGAGGCGATCGCCGCGCAGTTGTTTGAGACGCTGGCGGCCCAGCCCCAGCCCGCCGATCTGCGGCGCCACCTCTCCTTTCCGCTTCCAGCCATGGTCATTGGCGCGCTGATGGGCGTGCTCTACGAGGATCACGCCTTTTTCGCCGGGCTGTCCGACGAGGTGATGACGCACCAGCATGAAAGCGGCCCGCGAAGCGCGTCGCGCTTGGCCTGGGAAGAACTCCGCGCCTACATTCGCTGCAAGATGCGGGACAAGCGCCAGGATCCGGGCGACAACGTGCTGACGGATCTGGTCGCGGCGATCGACCAGGGCAAGGCGACCGAGGAAGAGGCGATCGGCCTGGCGGCGGGCATGCTGGTGGCGGGGCACGAGAGCACCGTCGCGCAGATCGAATTCGGCCTGCTGGCCATGTTCCGCCATCCGCAACAGCGCGAACGCCTGGTCGGCGATCTATCCCTGGTGGACAAGGCGGTGGAGGAAATCCTGCGCATGTACCCGCCGGGCGCCGGCTGGGACGGCATCATGCGCTATCCGAGGACCGACGTGACCATCGCGGGCGTGCATGTTCCCGCGGAGAGCAAGGTGCTGGTCGGCCTGCCGGCGACGTCATTCGATCCGCGCCATTTCGACGACCCGGAAATCTTCGACATCGGACGTGACGAAAACCCGCACCTGGCGTTCTCCTACGGGCCCCACAACTGCGTCGGCTTGGCGCTGGCCAGGCTGGAACTCAAGGCGGTGTTCGGTTCGATCTTCCAGCGCTTTCCCGCGCTGCGCCTGGCCGTGGCGCCCGAAGAACTGAAGTTGCGCAAGGAGATCATCACTGGCGGGTTCGAGGAGTTCCCGGTGCTCTGGTGATGCGCGGACGCCACCAGGAATCCCGATGTTCTCGAGTTGCCGGCGCGCCTGTCGCGCTCCGATCAGATCAGCCAGCCAACAGGTGATCAAGATGGACGTGCAAGAAACCATGGCATCATGCCGGGACGCCTTCGCCGAACTGGCGTCGCCAGCGTGCATTCAGGACCCGTACCCATTCATGCGGTGGTTGCGCGAGCACGATCCGGTACATCGCGCGGCGTCGGGCCTCTTTCTGTTGAGCCGCCACGCCGACATCTACTGGGCGCTCAAGGCCACGGGCGATGCTTTTCGGGGGCCGGCGCCAGGCGAACTGGCGCGCTATTTCCCGCGGGCGGCGACCAGCCTGTCGCTAAGTTTGCTGGCGTCCACTTTAGCGATGAAGGAACCACCAACGCATACGCGTCTGCGCCGGCTGATCTCGCGCGATTTCACCATGGGCCAGATCGACAAGCTGAGGCCGACCATCGCTCGCATCGTCGCAGCGCGCCTGGACGGCATGGCGCCCGCACTGGAGCGCGGGGAGGCAGTGGACCTGCATCAGGAAATCGCGCTGGCCTTGCCCATGCTGGTTTTCGGCGAACTGTTCGGCATGCCCCCGGACGACATTCTCGGGCTCGTCACCGGGATCAGCGCCATTCTGGAAGGCCTGAGCCCCCACGCCAGCGATCCCCAACTCGCCGCGGGGGACGCGGCCAGCGCCAGGGTGCAGGCCTACTTCGGCGACCTCATACAGCGCAAGCGCACCGATTCCCGCCACGACATCGTGTCAATGCTGGTCGGCGCACACGACGACGATGCCGAGACGCTGTCGGATGCGGAATTGAGCAGCATGCTCTGGGGCATGCTGCTGGGCGGCTTCGCCACCACTGCCGCGGCCATCGGCCATGCGGTCCTGGCGATGCTGGCGTATCCCGAACAGCGGCACTGGCTGAAGGGAGATGCCGTGGGGGTGAAGGCATTCGTCGAAGAAGCCCTGCGCTTCGACGCGCCCGCCATGTTCAGCTCCATTCCGCGTATCGCCCAGCGCGACATCGAACTGGGCGGCGTGGTGATCCCGAAGAACGCGGACGTGCGCGTGCTGATCGCGGCCGGCAATCGCGACCCGGACGCCTTCGCCGATCCCGACCGCTTCGATCCCGTGCGGTTCTACGGCACCAGTCCTGGCATTTCGATCGACGGGAACATCATGCTGACCTTCGGCCACGGCATCCACTTCTGCCTTGGTGCGCAACTGGCCCGGGTGCAGTTGGCCGAGAGCCTGCCGCGGATCCAGGCGCGCTTCCCCACGCTGGCGTTGGCCGAGCAGCCGACCCGGGAGCCCTCCGCGTTCCTTAGGACATTCCGCGCGCTGCCGGTACGGCTGCATGGGCAGGAGGGCTGAGATGCGCGTCGTGGTCGATCAGGATCTGTGCGGAACTACCGGGCAGTGCGTGCTGACGCTGCCGGGCACCTTTCGCCAGCGCGAACCGGACGGCGTGGCCGAAGTGTGTGTGGCGACGGTCCCGCAGGCGCTGCACGCCGCCGTGCGGCTTGCGGCCAACCAGTGCCCGGTCGCCGCCATTCGGGTCATCGAAAGCGACGCTGGCCATGACGAGCGCGCCAGCGCCGACCCTGCGCCTTCTCCGGCGCAGGCCCAGCGGCATGCTGCGAAAGACCAATGCAATTCAGGAGACACGATGGGAAGGTTTGAAGGCAAGGTGGCCGTGGTGACCGGCGCCGGCGCCGGCATCGGCAAGGCATGCGCTCTCGCCATCGCGCGCGGGGGCGGCAGAGTGGTGGTGGCCGACATTGATGGCTCGGCGGCCATCGCCTGCACCGCCCAGATCGCGGCCGAAGCAGGCCACGCGCTGCCCATAGCCATGGATATCGCCGATGAGCAGGCGGTGGGATCGCTGTTCGAGACGGCGGAGCGGCACTTCGGGGGGGTCGACCTGCTGGTGAACAATGCGAGCGCCATGCATCTGACCCCGCGCGACCGCGCCATCCTCGACCTGGACCTGGCAGTCTGGGACCAGACCATGGCGACCAATCTGCGCGGCACGCTGCTCTGCTGCCGGCAGGCCATCCCACGGATGATCGCCCGCGGCGGTGGCGCGATCGTCAACATGTCGTCGTGCCAGGGGCTCAGCGGTGACACGGCGCAGACGTCCTACGCCGCGTCGAAGGCGGCGATGAACATGCTGTCGGCCTCGCTCGCCACCCAGTACGGTCACTCTCAGATCCGCTGCAACGCGGTTGCGCCGGGTCTTATCATGACCGAGCGTCTCCTCGCCAATTTGGACGAGTGCATGCAACGGCATCTGCGCCGGCACCAGCTCCTGCAGCGCGTCGGCCGCCCCGAGGACGTGGCCGCGCTCGTGGCGTTCCTGCTCTCCGACGATGCTGCGTTCATCACCGGCCAGGTCGTGTGCATCGATGGCGGCATGCTGGCGCATGTGCCGACATACGCCGAAGGTGGCAACGGCTGCGCCGCGCGCCCTGCCGGCGACACCGGATCGGCGACGGCGGCGCGCTGCTGATGGACATACTACTCAACCCACTCAACCGTCGGCACCGGCAGCGGTGCGACATCCCGGTCATGCCTGGCGCTTTCCCCCTGGTCGGGCATCTTCCCGCCATTGTCTGCGACCTGCCGCGCCTGCTGGAGCGCGCAGAACGGACGCTGGGCAGCCACTTTTGGCTGGATTTCGGCCCTGCCGGACATCTGATGACCTGCGTGGATCCGGACGCATTCGCACTGCTCAGGCACAAGGACGTGTCCTCGGCGCTGATCGAAGAGATCGCGCCCGAATTGCTTGGCGGGACGTTGGTTGCCCTGGACGGCGGCGCGCACCGGCAGGCGCGCGATGCCATCAAGGCAGCGTTCTTGCCCAAGGGGCTGACCCAGGCCGGGATCGGCGACCTGTTCGCGCCTGTCATCCGGGCGCGGGTGCAGGCATGGCGCGCCCGCGGCGAGGTACCCATCCTGTGCGAAACCGGCGACCTGATGCTGAAGCTCATCTTCAGCCTCATGGGAATCCCCGCGCAGGACCTGCCGGGATGGCATCGCAAGTACCGGCAATTGCTGCAGTTGATCGTCGCGCCACCGGTCGACCTGCCCGGACTGCCTTTGCGGCGCGGCCGCGCCGCCCGCGACTGGATCGACGCGCAGTTGCGCCGGTTCGTCCGCGACGCGCGCGCGCATGCCGCGCGCACCGGGTTGATCAACGACATGGTGAGCGCCTTCGACCGCAGCGACGGTCCGCTCTCCGATGACGTCCTGGTCGCGAATATTCGCTTGCTGCTGCTTGCCGGCCACGACACCACTGCCTCGACGATGGCCTGGATTGTGATCGAGCTGGCGCGGCAGCCTGTGCTGTGGGACGCCCTGGTTGAGGAGGCGCAACGCGTGGGCGCGGTGCCGACTCGGCACGCGGACCTGGCGCAGTGTCCGGTCGCCGAGGCGCTGTTCCGCGAGACACTGCGCCTGCATCCGGCGACCACGCTCCTGCCGCGTCGCGCGCTGCAGGAATTGCAACTCGGCCAACGGCGCATTCCCGCAGGCACCCATCTATGCATCCCGCTGCTGCATTTCTCGACCTCGGCGCTGCTGCACGAGGCGCCTGATCAGTTCCGCCTGGCGCGGTGGCTGCAACGCACGGAGCCGATCCGGCCGGTTGACATGCTGCAGTTCGGTACCGGCCCACACGTCTGCATCGGCTACCATCTGGTATGGCTGGAAATGGTGCAGTTCTGCATCGCCTTGGCGCTGACCATGCACAAGGCCGGGGTGCGGCCGCAGTTGCTGAGCGATGCCGCAAAAGGCCGGCGCTATTACCCGACCGCACATCCGTCCATGGCAATCCGCATAGGCTTCTCATGAGCTGGCATCGCATGCCCTGTGTGGCAAGGCAGCGGCGCCGGCGGGGTGCGGCATTGCTGCACTCAGCGCACGCATTCGTGTGACGCCGGCAACACCGTGACGGCTTGCGCTCGCCGTGGCCGTCTCAGCTACAAGGACATGACACAACATGCAGACCGGTTCCACTCCACGCGACCGAATCGGCGTTTCCGCATCCGGCGGGTTGGGCGCGCAGGCGCGCGGCGCATCTGGCGGGCTGCTCCCGGAGATCTGGATGCAGGACGGCGCAAAGCGGGTCGAACAGGCGCTGGCGCGTCTGCTCTGCGCCGAAGACGACGGTAAGACAGAGCTGATGGCGGCCATGCGCTACGCCACCTTGCATGGCGGGAAGCGCACCCGCGCCTTGCTCTGTCTGGCTGCCGGCGCACTGGCGGGCACGCCGGCGCACATGCTCGACGACGTCGGCGCCGCCATCGAGATGATGCACGCCTGTACCCTGGTCCACGACGACCTGCCCGCGATGGACGACGACGTGCTTCGCCGCGGCCTTCCGACCGTGCACGTAAAGTTCGGCGAAGCCACTGCGATCCTGGTCGGCGATGCGCTGCAGGCCCACGCCTTCCTGACGCTGGCGAGCCTGGATGCGCCGGGCGACAACCGTATCGCGCTCGTGCGCGAACTGGCGCAGGCGGTGTCCGCCGAGGGTGCCGCAGGCGGGCAGGCCATGGATCTGTCGCTGGTCGGAAAGCACGCCGGGCTGGAAAGGATCCTAGCGATGCACCGGATGAAAACCGGAGCGCTAGTGCGCGCGTCGGTTCGTATGGGCGCGCTATACTCCATCGCGGAGGATGCCGCACACGATGCGCTGTATGCTGCGCTCGATCGCTACACCGCCTGTTTCGGCCTAGCGTTGCAGGTGGCCGACGACATTCTCGACGCGACGGCGGATACCGCGACTCTTGGCAAGACCCCCGGTAAGGACGCGGCGGCGCAGAAGCCGACCTGCGCATCGATCATGGGGCTGCAGGCAGCGCGCCATTTCGCGCTGTACTTGTTGCACGACGCCGGGGAGGCCATCGCCCCTCTGGGGCCGCGTGCGGAAGGGTTGGCGCAGATGCTGCAGCGGGCCAACCTGTATCTGTCCGCGCCATACGCAGGAGCGGCCCATCCGTAAGGACTCGCCCCTGTGCTGGTGCGATCGGCCGGCGGGCGCTGCATGCTGCACTGTGTCCGTGTCGGCGGCGACGTGCGCGGCGTCTACCCGTTTCTGTTCTCGTTAGCCCTCTGCAGAAGGAACATCCCGCGTGAACGCGCTGTCCGAACAGATCCTTTCCGAATTGCGTCACCTGCTGAGCGAGATGAGCGACGGCGGCAGCGTCGGTCCGTCCGTATACGACACGGCGCGAGCTCTGCAGTTCGACGGCAACGTCACCGGTCGGCAGGACGCATACGCGTGGCTCATCGCGCAGCAACAGGCCGATGGCGGATGGGGAAGTGCGGACTTCCCGCCGTTTCGCCATGCGCCCACGTGGGCGGCATTGCTGGCCTTGCAGCGTGCCGATCCTCTTCCCGGCGCTGCCGACGCAGTCCAGGCTGCCATCCGGTTCCTCGAGCGCCAGCCCGATCCCTACGCGCATGCGGTGCCGGAAGACGCGCCCATCGGCGCGGAGCTGATCCTGCCGCAGTTGTGCGACGAGGCCGCATCCTTGCTGGGTGGCGTGGCATTTCCGCGCCACCCGGCGCTGTTGCCATTGCGGCAAGCACGCCTGGTCAAGCTGGGGGATGTGGCGACGTTGCCGAGCGGCCATCCGTTGCTGCACTCCTGGGAAGCCTGGGGGACGTCGCCGGCCACCGCATGCCCGGACGACGACGGCAGCATCGGCATTAGTCCGGCGGCCACCGCCGCGTGGCGTGCACACGCCGTGACACAGGGAAGAACGCCGCAGGTCGGGCGCACCGAGGGGTATCTGCAGGCGGCATCGCGGGCAACGCGCACCGGCATCGAAGGTGTCGTTCCCAACGTCTGGCCGATCAATGTGTTCGAGCCATGCTGGTCGCTGTACACCCTGCATCTGGCCGGTCTGTTCGCGCATCCCGCGCTCGCCGAGGTGGTGCAAGTGATCATCGCGCAGCTCGACGCTTGCCTCGGCGTGCGCGGTCTGGGCCCGGCATTGCACTTCGCGGCCGATGCGGACGACACCGCCGTTGCGATGTGCGTTCTTCGCCTTGCAGGCCGCGACCCGGCGGTCGACGCCTTGCGCCATTTCGAAACCGGCGAGCTGTTCGTCACCTTCCCCGGCGAGCGCAATGCCTCGGTGTCGACCAACATCCATGCCCTACATGCGTTGCGAATATTGGGAAAGCCCGCCGCCGGCACCAGCGCCTACGTTGAGGCCAATCGCAACCCGCACGGTCTATGGCACAACGAAAAATGGCACGTTTCATGGCTGTATCCCACCGCGCATGCGATCGCTGCGCTCGCGCAAGGCAAGCCCCAGTGGCGCGACGAGCGCGCGCTGGCGGCGCTGCTGCAGGCGCAGCGCGACGACGGCGGCTGGGGCGCCGGTCGCGCGTCTACATTCGAGGAAACCGCTTATGCGCTGTTCGCGTTGCACGTGATGGACGGCAGCGAAGAGCCGGCAGGGCGCCGGCGCATAGCGCAGGCGGTGGCCCGCGCGCTGAAGTGGATGCTCGCCCGCCACGCGGCGCATGCATTGCCCCAGACGCCGCTGTGGATCGGAAAGGAACTGTATTGCCCCACCCGGGTCGTGCGCGTGGCCGAACTCGCCGCGTTGTGGCTGGCGCTTCGCTGGGGGCGGCGCGTCTCGGCCGAGGGAGCAGGAGCGGGACCATGATCCCGACCGATCGCGCGCTGCAGCAGGTGCTGGAGTGGGGGCTTTCCCTGACCGGGTTCGCCGACGAGCATGCCGTGGAAGCGGTCAGGGGCGGGCAGTACATCCTGCAGCGCATCCACCCGAGCCTGCGCGACACCAGCGCCCGCACCGGCCGCGATCCGCTGGACGAAACGCTGATCGTCGCGTTCTATCGCGAACTGGCCCTGCTGTTCTGGCTCGACGATTGCAACGACCTCGACCTGATCGCGCCGGAGCAGCTCGCCGCGGTGGAGCAGGCGCTGGGGCAGGGCGTGCCGTGCGTGCTTCCCGGATTCGAGGGCTGTGCTGTGCTGCGCACTTCGCTCGCCGCGCTCGCCTACGATCCTCGCGACTATGCTCAGCTTCTCTACCATACCCGGTGCTACTGCGCGGCGCTGCGCGCCGGACACGCGCAGGTGGCAAGGGCAGAGCGCTGGTCCTACGCCGAGTACTTGCAGAACGGCGTGGATTCGATTGCCTACACGAACGTGTTCTGTTGCCTGTCGTTGCTATGGGGGCTGGACATGGCGACCTTGCGCTCGCATCCGGCGTTTCGCCGGGTCCTGCGGCTCATCTCCGCGATAGGACGCTTGCAGAACGATCTCCATGGACGCGAAAAGGATAAGTCGGCCGGCGAGGGAGCTAACGCGGCGATCCTGCTGCTGCAGCGCTATCCGGCTATGCCTGTGGTGGAGTTCCTCAACGACGAGCTGGCCGGCCATACGCGCATGCTGCACCGGGTGATGGCGCAAGAACCCTTTCCACCGCCGTGGGGACCGTTGATCGAAGCCATGGCGGCCATCCGCGCGCAGTACTACCAGACCTCAACCAGCCGCTACCGCAGCGACGCTGCGGGGGGAGGCGAGCGTGCGCCGGCCTGAACGCGCGGGAAACGGCGGCGTGCGCGCGCTGCCGTCGGTCCGATCCGACGCAACGCCGTCGCCCGATGCGCCGGATGGGGCGAGCATCAGCGACACCAAGCTGAGCCGGCGCAAGGACGACCACCTGGACATCGTGCTGGATCGGCGAACGGCGTGGGCCAAGGCCGCCGGCTGGGAGTGCATTCGTTTCGAACACTGCGCATTGCCCGAGTTGGACCTGACGCAGATCGACCTCAGCGCCTCGCTGGTTGGCAAGACCATGCGCGCGCCGCTGCTGATCAGCTCCATGACCGGCGGCATGCCACGCGCGGAGTCCATCAACCGGCATCTGAGCGAGGCAGCGCAAGCCTTGGGGATCGCCATGTGCGTCGGTTCGCAGCGCGTGAGCCTGCAATCCCGCAACTCCCATGGGCTGACGCGCGCGCTGCGCCGCCTGGCCCCAGACGTTCCATTGCTTGCCAATATCGGCGCCGCGCAACTGCGCGAGGCCGACGGCCTGGACCTCGCGCGCCGGGCGGTGGATGCACTGGAGGCCGATGGACTCATCGTCCATCTCAATCCGCTGCAGGAAGCGGTACAGCCGGAAGGCGACCGCGACTGGCGCGGCGTCCTGGCGCAGATCGCTCGCGCCGCACGCAGCGTGGGCGTGCCGCTCGTGGCCAAGGAAGTCGGGTCGGGCCTGTCCGCCTCGGTGGCCTGTGCGCTCGTCGAGGCGGGCGTGGCGGTGATCGATGTCGCCGGCGCCGGCGGCACCAGTTGGGCCGCGGTAGAGGGCGAGCGCGCCCCCGATGCCGCCGACCGCGCAGTGGCGATGGCGTTCGCCGATTGGGGGATTGCGACCCCGGCCAGTGTGCAGGCGGTACGTCAGGCGCTGCCAGCGGTGAAGCTGATCGCGTCGGGCGGGATCCGCGACGGCGTCGACGTGGCCAAGGCCATCCGCCTGGGCGCGGATATCGCCGGCCAGGCAGCCGGCGTGCTGCGCGCGGCTACGGTATCCACCGAGGCGGTTGTCGCGCATTTCGAGATCGTCATTCGGCAGTTGGCCGTCGCCTGCTTCTGCACCGGCTCGGCTGATCTGGCGGCGTTGCGTCAGGCGCGCTTGTTGCCCTCGGCGCACCCGCCCGCCGGTTGACGCCGGCGGCGCCCGTACGTCCGGCGGGCGCTAGTCTTATTGAGTCAGAAAGTCGCGGATGCCGGGGGAATCGCGCTGGTCGCGGATTTGTTAGGGTGCTGCTTCGTGATCAGGGAAGCGCCCCGCCACGCCCGACTGGACAGCCGAGAGTGAAGCCGCATTCGACTCCTATGTCGATGCTTTGACGGGTGATCGGTCACGCCGACCGAGCTGAGCCCCTGAAGGGTCACAACGTGCGCCGGGAGACCGGCAGGGATGGTGCAAAACAATTGCAATGAAGGAGTAGCGATCCACATTGACCCCGAGTCATGCGTGGTCGGTCGTGAGGAGACCGGTAACTTCTCTGGGGTCAAACACGGGTTGTTAGGCTCGAGCAGTCCATCAGCATCGTTTTGAGACAAAGCGATGGCGGTGGAATGGACGGCTACGATCGAGGGCCGGAACGGATTTGGCGACACATGCCGCAAGGGGATCCGCATAGACAAGAGCTGGGAGAGCCTGTTCCACGGCGACATCGGCCTGTCGATCGGCGATAGCAAGAAGATCATGCCAGCGCTGCAGAACGCGGTCGTGAATCATGAGGCGGAGACGTATGCCTTCTTCGCCGGGTTTGCCCGGATTGCCATACGTTCCGACAGGTCAAGGACTACACGACACGCCGGATCCGAACCGTCTTTGGCGCCGTTGAGCTTAATCCCCGATGGATGCTGTGCCGGGAATGCCATCCAGGGATGGTCGGTGCCTTCGCGCGGCTGAAGGAAATTTGTCCCGATCGAGCCATACCGGAGCTGATGGAACTGACGACGCGCGGCTAGGAAGCATGCTGCCCTTACCGGCAGGCGGCGAAGGTGCTGGCCGATTTCCTGCCCACTGAACCGACTGAGACGCATGCGACCGTGCGCAAGCGTACCATCAGGATCGGCAAGCGGCTCGACGATCAGGTGATGCAGGAAACTTGGCGCGCGAGATCCCAAACGGATCACCGATGCCAGCTTGAGATGCAGCTTCCCGGAGATACGCGCAAAGAGTTCGTCATCAGCATTGATATGGCGCAGGTTCGTAGCGCTGATCAACATTCGGCGCGAAATTCGATCTCGTCGTAGCCAGATGCGGCCGCGGGGGACGGGGCGAAAGTGGGGGTCGCTATTTCGTTACCGGCAGCACCGACCAGCAGGCAATCCGCGATCGTGCTCTTCACCTCTCCAGGAAAGATATGGTGGCCTTGGGGATGTGACGGTGATCTCGGACGGCGCCGAAATCCTAAAGCGGCTGCCCCGCGCCATGCCGCGACGACCCCCATCATCGACTGGTTTCATATTGCCATGAAGATCCAGCCAATGCAGCGATCGCCCGTCACAGCGTGCGATCCCGATCCGGCCCCCTTGAAGCGCGGCGATTATATCGTTGACAAACCAGGCTTGGTTGGTTGAATTGATTGTGGTCTAGCCCCCTTGGGGTTGAAATGGGGGGTTATCATGACGAGATATGTTCCAATTTTGAGATGGAAGCAGGGCGAGCGCACCGCACTTAATCATTTGGCCGCCGCTACTCGCAATGGCGTCGCACCGCATGTCGTTCTAACACAAGCTCAGTTCACCGGTTCATCCAAGAAATCATCAAACGACACCCGGCCTAAGAAGGCACCCCTGAGCGCGGCGGAACACTTTGCCAAGCAGGTATTCGATGCATGGGGGAAGAGCCTGTTCTTCCTTGATGCAGCCGATTTGGTGGGGGACGCCACCAAACACGACCTAGACGAGATTCGGAAGGCCGCAAAAAAGCTCGGACTCTACCTGGTACCTTCCGCTCGATATTCAGCGCCAAAAGAATATCGCGACGCCATCAGACGCGCCGTTAAGCAAGACGGGCTTGGGTTGGCACTGCGTCTTACCCTGAGCGACATGACCTCTGCTTCTACCTGGATTTCGTCGTGGCCGTTCCCGGTTTCGGAAACCGATCTGATCATAGACATGGGCGCTTCGGTCGCGAGTGTCCTAGCGCTTGGCAGTTCCGTCCTAGTCGCATTCCAAGCACTTACGAACGGTGCGGAATGGCGCTCTATAACCATGACTGGAGGCAATATACCCGCTACCCTGACAGGCTACGTGGTGGGTCGCACCATGTTGCTAAGACCGGAATTTGCACTCTGGTCAAAACTAGTGGCAGCACCCTTGCCGTACAGCCTAGATTTTGGCGACTACGCCACCATTGGCCCTGAGGCGAGCACAGAAGACATCGGCGGGCCAGTTCCGATCAACGCGAAGTACACCATAAAACCGGACTTTGTCGTCTATCACGGCGTCAAGGAAAAGGGGCCGGTAGGGAAGCCGCGAGATCAACAATATCGGGCCTATGCGAAGGACATAACCAGTAAATTAACCAACCGACTCCCATTGGTACATTGCTGGGGCGACCAGATGATCGATGCTATCGCCAATTCAGCTCCCACTGCCGGAAGTCCTACTAGTTGGGTCAGCTATAGCATCA
Organism: Mesorhizobium sp. M1050; assembly: GCF_040318715.1. Classification (NCBI taxonomy): domain Bacteria; kingdom Pseudomonadati; phylum Pseudomonadota; class Alphaproteobacteria; order Hyphomicrobiales; family Phyllobacteriaceae; genus Mesorhizobium; species Mesorhizobium sp. M1050. The sequence continues at coordinate 85,431 of NZ_JAMYMV010000020.1, forward strand.
ATCGGCATATCGAAATTACTAGAACTCAACTGCCCTAATTTAGCCCGTGCCTTCAGTGTTTCCCTTACGCTTGCCGCTAGCCTGCGATAGGAGAGCTTATTAACGAGACGGTCAGTGATTTCAGCTGACCGCTTGTTCCGCCATCCCTCCGCGAATCCATACTTGTCCAGTACTGCTAGCGCCTCGTTTTTCCACAGAAGCTGTACCAATATGTCTGGGTCGGGCGAGGGGTTGCGCTTAGCTTTACGGCGCGTGTTTAGGGATACCTGACCACTCTCCATCGTCGCGACGATGCACCCCCACCAATCGGGTATCCGGGAAAGCGCCTTCTCGTAATGTCTCCCGCCGACGACCAAGGTCATCCTATCGAAAACCTTACCGTAAATTTCGACTTGATTTGGGAGCCGGTCGAGAGTGTCGCTGTCGCTTTTCAACTCGAAGCCGTTTAGCTCGCCATTGATGACAGCGATATCGACACGGACAGTCCCAGACCAGATCCCCATTTCTTCTACGACTCGAGTTGTGGGGTCGCCTTTATGCAAGGCGTCGAGTTGGGCTTTCACAGCCTTCCTTACGTCGGCATCCCGCATTCCGACCCCGTGTCCTGAAGTGTACAAACTACCTGTTTTAACCATATAGGTCAATGAGTCTGACCTATTTGTCGCCGGATCATCCCTGTCGCATCCGCTCCGTGGAGCCTATATGCATCTAGGACGGTTGAGGAGAGGTTCAAGTCAAGGGCAGCCCAGAAAAAGGCAGAAGCGGCCAAGTTTGAGGCGAGAGTGAAGTCCGTTTTGGTCGACGCGCATGCTGCCGCCAAGGCCGCCTACGAGGACTTTGCCAACACCGCAGACCGGACTCCAGAGGGTCACATTAAGGATAGCTGCAGCGGGGCTATGTGGTTGTTTACAAGCCGTCCTATCGATTGAGGACCACGCTGAAAAAAATGAATGAAATCATACACGGATACGGTGGCGGTTGGCACGTCTCGCATTTCACCAAGGAGGTCCGTAGTCAAAGCGTGACCGCAGGCGTGAAAGCAGCCGAAGCCGCGCGAGAGATTTTGCATCGGGAGTTCGGATTGACCGATGGCGAGTTCTATGCGGAATCATATATCGATTAGGCAGGTCGCCGACCTAGCAAAGTTTTCCTCGGACTCGTCTGTCCCGAGCTCTCGCGCCTTTTCGACAAAGTTCTGGTACCGCCTGTCCTTAGATGACTGGTCGGTTTCCGGTTTGCGGGCGGCCTTGCGCTGAGTTTTATCGGAAGGGTGGACGCCGTCCGAAACTAACGCCCTTTCAGCGCTCCGAAATCATCGGCATGTTAAATAAGGCCGTCCGGCAGCTGAAATCGCTCGTCTCTTTCGCGTTCATAGGGCCACCGTCGGGCGCATCGGCGCCGAGGTCAAAATAGCCGTTCGCTGAATGTTCTTCAGTTGCCCGTTTTCGCACCGACGTACGCACCGGGCCCATTCGGTAGAAACGCCGGTGGGCGGTGGCCATAGCAGCTGTTCCCGAAGGAGCGCCGTTCCCCGCGCGGCGCTAAAGGCAGGGAGATCCTCAAATGAAGGATTGATCTCTTTGCATATCATTATCTTCATATATGATACGCGAACAGATCATCAAAGTTCGCTTGCTCGCTGGATGAGATACCTTTGCGTATCGTCGCGCATTGGAATAGATCGTATAGGTATCATGATGCACTCTGAATCGGAAATTCTGCGCGAAATTGGTGGGCTTTTAAGGCAGGCGAGGCTGGCCGCTACGATGACGCAAGAGCAGGTCGCTGATTTGGCGGGTATATCCCGTCCCCGATATCGCGACATCGAAAAGGGAGCCGCAGCGGCGCGTGCAACGACGCTCATGAATATCGCTCGCGCGCTCGGTCTGGAAATGATGCTGGTTCCACAAGTCATGGTGCCGGCTGTCCAGGCTCTGTTGCGCCCGCATGATGATGACGACCTGCCCGCCTTTGTTCCTCAATCTGACGATGACGATCATGGCTCCAGTCTTTCACGCACCTAAGACGATCCCGTCGCTGGACGTGCTCCTGGACCCTGAAGGTCGGCACACTCGTCAGGACACCGGGCGATTTCAATGCGTTCAACTTCGATGAGGCCTACCGCGCGACGGGCGGCTTGCCGGTTCTCAGCCTGTCATTCCGGGCAGCGATGGGAGGATTGCGGAAAAATCCGAAGCCTCTGGCCGGCGCCTTGCCGGCTTTTTTCGCGAATCTCCTACCGGAGAAGAAGCTACGCGAGGCGATGGAAAAGCACCACGAAGGCAATGTGCGGCCAGGCAATGATTTCGATCTGCTTGCAGCACTCGGCACCGATCTGCCAGGGGCCGTGCAGGCATTGCCTAGTGATGGCTCGATAGCGGTCCCGCAGGATGCTTCAAAAGATAAGCCCAAGG
>NZ_JAMYMV010000021.1:0-86142 GCF_040318715.1 Mesorhizobium sp. M1050
CGCGTGTTCGGGGCGGGGGGCGGGGGGGCGGGGGCGGGGGGGGGGGGGGGGGGGGTGGCCCCGCCAGCCCCCCGCGCGCGGGGGTGCCCCGGGCGGGGGGTCGCCGGCCCGCGCCCCACTTCCGTTGCCGGCGTAGGCTTGGGCTTTTCCTGCGGCTTCGGCACGTCCTCGGGCTTCGGCTTCTCGATCGGGGTCGGCGCCGGCGGCGGAGCCGAGGTCATGTCGACGGGCTTGGGCTTGGCTTCCGGCGTTATCGGCTTGTCGGTATCGACACTGTTCTCGCCCACCTTCTGCGCATCGGGAACGACGTCCGGGCGCTGTGTCGGCACCGGTGCCGGCTTTTCATGCATCACGGCCTTCTTGTCGCCCTGCAGCGTCTGCGCGATGGCTTCCATCGGCACGATATCGACCGCGACCGACTCGACATCGGAGGACGGGAGTGCGGCCGGCGCTGTCAGCGTGAACAGGCCGAAGGTCAGCGCCACCGCATGCAAGATCACCGATGTGGTGAGGCCGGTCTTCATCTTCTTGTCTACTGATCCTGTTCCTGCAGCGAAACGAGGCCGATATTCTTGTAACCGGCAGCCGAAATGCGGGCCATCACCTTCATCGCCGTGCCGTAGTCGGTGGACTTGTCGCCACGGATGAAGATGCGCTCTTCATAGCCGGTCTTCGAGATCGCCTGCAGCTTGGCCACCAGTTCCTCGATCGGAATTTCGGTTTCCTGGAGGAATATCTGGCCGGCGGCGTTGATCGAGACGGTGATCGGCTGCGTGTCGGCATTCATCGCCTTGGCTTGCGTGTCTGGCAGGTCGATCGGCACGCCGACCGTCAGCATCGGTGCGGCGACCATGAAGATGATCAGCAGCACCAGCATCACGTCGACCATCGGCGTGACGTTGATCTCGGACATCAGTGCATGGTGACGGCCGCGCCGCCTGTGGCCGCGCCCGCCGCGCCCTCCCATGCCCATGGACATACCCATCTGCTACTCCTCAGGCCTTGGGGGCCACTTTTTCATCGATTTGGCGCGAGAGTATGGCGGAGAACTCGTCGGAGAACCCTTCCATGCGCACCGCTATCTTGCTCGCGTCCGACGACAGCTTGTTGTAGGCAATGACGGCGGGTATGGCGGCGAGCAGGCCAATGGCTGTCGCTAGCAGCGCTTCGGCAATGCCGGGCGCAACCACCGCGAGACTGGTGTTCTTGGAGCCGGCAATTGCCTGGAACGATGTCATGATGCCGATGACGGTCCCGAACAGGCCGATAAAGGGTGCCGCCGAGCCGGTTGTGGCGAGGAAGCCGAGGCGGCCCTCCAGCTTTTCCATTTCGCGGGTCAGCGCCAGATCCATCGCCTTGTCGATGCGGGTCTGCAGCCCGAGTGGCGTTTTCGCGCCCTTCTCGAAGCTCTTCTTCCACTCGCGCATCGCAGCCACGAAAATGGCGCCCATGCCGGTGGTCTTGCGGTCGGCAAGCGTCCGGTAAAGCTCTTCCAGCGATTGTCCCGACCAGAACACCTGCTCGAACCGGTTGAGCGCCAGCCGCATGCGGGCGTAGGAAACCAGCTTGTCGACGATGATCGCCCAGGTCCAGACCGAAGCGCAGAGCAAGCCGATCATGACCAGCTTGACCACCCAGCTGGCCTGGCTGAACAGCGCCCAAATCGACAATTGCGCGCCCGGGTCGGCGAGTGCGATATTTTCCATCGTTACGTCCTTAAGATTTCCGGGCGAAGCTGGTGGCTGGCCCCTGGCATCCCTTGTGGTCGGTTCGCACGAAGCTACCGGAACAACCCCAATCTGTGCCGTTAGCGGCCTTTTCGGGGCAAATATTGGTGAAAGGAAGGCGCACGATCACGCCAATCTTCACCAATCTCTTCATGAACCGTTATGGTTAAGGATGGGTTAGTACATAAGGCGCGGCGCATTGCCACGCCCAGGGGGCAACCCGCAAGCCGTGCCAAATTGATCGCAATTAGGCTAGTCGGCAGCGGCCTTGGGCATGAACGCCGCCACCCATTCCCTGGGAAAGCGTCTTGGCCGGCCATTCTCGCCGATGATCGCCGCCTCGACCTTGGCCTCCACCAGCACCTCGTCGCCGCGCTTGAGCTGCTGCGCCATGAAGATGCGCGCACCAGAAATGTCCTCGGTGCTTGTGTCGACCGTCAGGATGTCGTCGATGCGGGCGGGGCCGCGAAAATCGATCTCCATGCGCCGCACCACCCAGACAATTCTTTCGCCATGCTTGCCGTCGGCAAGCTCGGTGTGATGCACGCCGGTGAGTCTCAGATAGTCGGAGCGGCCGCGTTCGAAGAATTCGAGATAGCGCGCATGATAGACGACACCCGAGAAATCGGTGTCGGCATAATAAACCCGCGCCATCAGCCGGTGGCCGAACGTCGTCAGCGCGCCGGAAAGTCCGGCCAGCAGCGTCGCCGAATCACCATGATCGCCCATTGCGCTTCCTTTTTCAGTCCCGACGAGGCACCGGTTCCTCGCGGGACATAGCATCGGATGGCACTGTTGACGGCGATGATCAAGACCTTGTCGGCGGCGTTGCTGATGCTGGTGGCTTCGGTGCCGTCAGGCCGGGCAGCGGCCTTCTCGGAAAACTACTCTTCCTGGAACAGGTTGATCTGCTGCTGCGCCAGGTCCTTCGGCGCATCCAGGCCGAGATGACGCCAGGCATTGGCCGTCAGCATTCGGCCGCGCGGCGTGCGCTGGATGAAACCCTGCTGGATCAGATAGGGCTCGATGATGTCCTCGATGGCGTCGCGCGGCTCGGACAGGCCGGCGGCGATCGTCTCGATGCCGACCGGCCCGCCACCGAAATTGCGGGCGATCATCGACAGATAGCGGCGGTCGAGCGCATCTAGGCCGAGCGCGTCGACTTCCAGCCGGGTCAACGCCTCGTCGGCGATCTGCCGGTTGACATGACCATCGCCGGCGACCGAGGCGAAATCGCGCACGCGGCGCAGCAGCCTCCCGGCGATGCGTGGCGTGCCGCGCGCGCGCCGCGCGATCTCCAGCGCGCCATCGTCGCCGAGCGCCATCTGCAGGATGCGGGCGCCGCGACGCACGATCTGCTCCAGCTCCTCGACGGTGTAGAAATTGAGCCGCACCGGAATGCCGAAACGATCGCGCAGCGGATTGGTGAGCAGGCCGAGCCGCGTGGTGGCGGCGACCAGGGTGAAGCGCGCGAGGTCGATCTTGACCGAGCGCGCCGCCGGTCCTTCGCCTATGATCAGGTCGAGCTGGAAATCCTCCATCGCCGGGTAGAGGATCTCCTCCACCGCCGGGCTCAGGCGATGGATCTCGTCGATGAACAGCACATCGCCTTCTTCGAGATTGGTCAGCAGTGCCGCGAGATCGCCGGCCTTGGCGATGACCGGGCCGGAGGTCGAGCGGAAATTGACGCCGAGTTCGCGTGCCATGATCTGCGCCAGCGTCGTCTTGCCAAGGCCCGGCGGCCCGACGAACAGCACATGGTCGAGCGCTTCGTTGCGGCCCTTGGCGGCCTCGACGAACACCTTCAGATTGGCCCGCACCGCTGCCTGGCCGACGAAATCGTCGAGCGTCTGCGGCCGCAAGGTCTGCTCGGCATCCTCGCCGCGTTTTTCGGGCGCAATCAGTCGGGGCGACAGGCTCATGCGAGCAGTTCCATACTGGCAATGGATTTGGCGGCCCGCTGATCGAACGTGACTGTATGCGAGCAACCCAGATTTCGATTGTGCTCGGCGATCAATGCATCGGCAAAGTCCACCTGCGGCGAATTCGATCTTTCGAGCGCAACCACGATGGCATCGAAATCTTCGAACAACAGTGTCTTGATCTTCAACAGTCTCTGGATTGCCGCCTGCATCTGCTCTTTCGGTAGCCTATAGCGCGAAATCAACGACCAGCTGAATTCCACCAGCACGATCAAACTGACGAAGCCGGGAGCATCGGCGCTGAGGCCTTCGCCGAATGCGAGGGCCTTCACCCGCTGCTCTGCATCATCGTTCAGCACCATTCGAAGCAGAACGTTCGTATCAATGCCGATCGACGTCACTCGTCGCCCTCTCGTCCGCCTTGCGACCCGCCGCCGACAACATGCCTGCCAACGGCATCCCGCACCGCGAGGTCGATTTCTTCTAGAGACGCCGGACCGCCGGGCGGATCGCCCAGAAATCCGGCGAGGTCTGCAAAGTCGAGATTGCGCGGCGTTCCAATCAGATAGCCATCCATGACCGTCCAGGCGATCATGTCACCCGTTTTGAGTGACAACGCGTCCCGGACATCTTTTGGAATTGTAAGCTGACCCTTCGAGGTCAGACTAGCGTAAGCGCCCATTTTCTTACTTTCTAAGAAATCTCTTACCAATCATATGATAGCCGGATTTTTCTTTTCCACAACCATGTCACCGCGCCAGTTCCTTCAACCCGAAACGGATCAGCCTCGGCGCATCCGCATGCTCGCCCGCCGTCTTCAGCGCCGCCGCGACCGCGTTGGCCGCGGTGTCGCGCGAATAGCCGAGATTGACCAGTGCCGAGACGGCGTCGGCAATCGGCGCGGATGCCACGCCGTCGCCGAGCTCCTGCTTCAGGCCGATGGTCCCCGAAGCGGACCCGGCATAGGCCGGCGCCTTGTTCTTCAACTCGGTGACTATGCGCTCGGCCACCTTCTTGCCGACGCCCGGCGCGCGAGAAACCATGGCGATGTCGCGCAGCGCAATCGCATTGGCGAGATCCGCCGGCGCCAGCGTTGACAGGATAGCCAGCGCCACCTTGGCGCCAACGCCCGGCACATTGTTCATCAAGAGCCGGAACCATTCGCGCTCCAGCACCGACTGGAAGCCGTAGAGCCGCAGCATGTCCTCGCGCACATAGGTTTCGATGAACAGCACCACAGCTTCGCCGGGCGAAGGCAGCGCGGCCAGCGTGCGCGCCGAGCAATAGGCGACATAGCCGACGCCATGGATGTCGACGAGGCAATGATCCTCATCGATCTCGTCCAGCGTGCCCTTGAGCTTGCCGATCATGCCAGATCTTTCATGGAAGATGGGCCCCTCTTGGGTGCGTTTCCGGACAGATGATGTCGAGGTCGGGAAAGTAACTGCGATAACGAGCGGCGTCGCGTGTCAAAAGACGGTGCCCGGCAACGGTCGCATGGGCACCAATGAAGAAATCAGGCAAGGTTCTTTCCCGAACGCCGCCGGCCCGGCGATAGCGGGAATGCGTGACGCCTGCAAGGAAAGCCGCATCCCAAGGCAGGAACTCGCGATCCATCTCGAGCATGTCCACTGCTTTTCGAAGTGCCGTCTCCGTCGCGATCAGCGGCGCGAGCTCGGACCAGACGATCGTGTTGACCACCAAGGCTCCATCGCGGCGGCAGGAAGCAATCGCCCACGCCGACCATCTTTTCAGCGGTCCGGCCGGTCCCCAGACGTCGATCAGGACATTGGTGTCAATCAACGTCGAGATCTTCACGCGGCCCCCTCAACCACTCCATGTATTGATCGGTGGTCATGCCTCCCAGGTCCAACGTCCCCTCCATCCGGTCAAGGACATCGCTGAACCGGCGCAACTTCTCCTCTTCGGAGATATTCTCGTTGACGGCAACCAGCCGAACGTCCCCGTCGGTGGCCACGAATTCCACCTCGGAGCCCGGGCCGATGCCCAGATGGTCTCTTATCGGCTTGGGGATCGTAACTTGCCCCTTGGTGGTCACGCGCATGGTAATACCTCAGCGGTATTACTTATCTGCGCAGCGTGAACAAGTCAAGAACAAGCCTGGCCGGCAAGCGCCATTCGGTAGGCCACGCTTTGCCGGTGATGGGCGTGGCAAATGGCGATGGCCAGCGCATCCGCGGCATGTTCGGTATCGAAGGTGGCTTTCGGCAACAGCACCTTCACCATCATGTGGATCTGTTTCTTGTCGCCATGGCCAACGCCGATCACCGCCTTCTTGACGGCGTTGGGCGCGTATTCGGCAACGACGAGTCCCGCACGCGCCGGCACCAGCATGGCGATGCCGCGCGCCTGGCCGAGCTTCAGCGTTGCCACGGCGTCCTTGTTGACGAAGGTCTGTTCGACGGCCGCCTCTTGCGGCATCGCGATGTGCAGGATTTCGGCGAGCCCGTCATGCAATTGGCAGAGCCGCGTCGCCAGAGCCGCCTTGTCGTCGGACTTCACGGTGCCGGAAGCAATGAAGCGCAGCGAATTACCGAGGCTTTCGACAATCCCCCAGCCGGTGCGCCGAAGCCCCGGATCGATACCGATAATGCGAATCGCTTCCCCCATGCGTCCAGTTTACCTCCGATGGACAGCGATGCCAGCGAAATGTGAACAAACCGGAAACAGAGGAGTGCCCGAGGTCTAAAGCGCGTCGCGTTTGAACGGATTCAAGCGACGCGCTTTAGGTTTTTGATTCGATGCATGTCGTTCTCCCAAAACCGGGGCCCACTTTTGGGCGACATGCATTAGCCTCTGGCGAAAGCTGTGTTGAGCAGGCTGATCTGGTCGGAAACCGGATTGGGGCGGCGAGCCGCTGGCTGCATGTCGGCCACTGCGCCGGAGCCATAGATCTCCTCGTCCATGCGACGGACCAGTGCCTGCAGGCGCAGCGAGCGGGTGACGAGGTCGAGGAAATCCTCGGGCAGTTCGGCCCAGCCGGCGGCTTCGTCACGGGCGGAAGCGGTGTCGAGGCGCACCTTGGATTTTTCAGACGCGACCTGGTCGCGGGTCATCTCGCCGGAGTTGGCGGCGCGCTGCAAAAGCAGCCACGACGCAACCTGCATAAGCCTGGTGGTCAGCCGCATCGATTCGGCCGCATAGAGTGTGGCCGCCAGCCTGGATAGTTTCTTCGCCTCGGCCCGGCCCTTGCCGTCGAGGTATTCGGCCGCCTGTTCGACGAGGCCCATACCTTCCTGGTAAAGCGGCTTGAAGGATTGCGAGAAAACCCGGCGTTCCGCCAGCTTGACGGTTTTCGCACTGCCCTTCGAAAGCTCGTTCATTGATACGCCCCTGCACTTGCAACCGGCTGATTCGGCTCCCTGCCGATACACCCGGAAACCCGTCTGACTGAAGCTTGAAAATGCGCTTCGTCACCGGTGAAGGCAAGCACATGTTTAACAGAAGGTTAACGTCGGTCCACTCACCCCTGCCCCGAAAATGCGGACAAAAAAAGAGCCGCGGATAAGGCGGCTCTCAGGAGTTTAACAGGGAGGCGTCAAACAAAGTGGCTCCAACCACTCGGTAAGAATCCAGATCACTGGATGGACATAGTAAACGCCTGTAAAGCTTAATGAAGCCTTAACGGCGCGGATGTTTTTTGACCGAACGCCGCCATCCTGTGCCGTAACAGCACAACCTCACTGCCTCTGGTTCAGCTCAGGCGGTCTTCCAGACCGCCGGCAAGGCGATGAAGGCAAACAGCGGCATGCCCGCATAGAACCCGATCGAGGAAATCCCGAGCAGCGGTTCTATCCCCGGATTGCCGGCGAGCAGAATGTAAAGGCCGATCATCAGCCCGATACCGCTGATGGCAGTCAGCCAGAAATGAACCTTGGCCAGGACCTTTTGCCCGACGGCCGGAAACAGATGGTAGAAAAAGGCGAAGACCGCCGACATCAGCCATCCGGCGACCATCGTGTGGGCGTGGGTTGGCATCTGGCCATGGTCTTCGCTGATCGCCATGTGGATGCCGAGCGCCATGCCGCACAACGCGTAGATAATGGCCAGCGTGAAGAAATTCCGTGCTACCCCTTGCATAATGTCCCCTCGAATTGCCTTTTCCCGTTTGCGGGCATGGGTTGATCGTCAGGCGGTTCTTGTCGCCACCGGCGCACTAGCATCGGCACTGTTTCCGGATGATGTCGCGCCTCCCGACATTTCGCATATTAGCAGAAGATCGGATAGCGCGTTCGTTAGCTCATCGGCATGGCGCTGAAACAAAGCCGGGCTTTACGCGACATCGTTCCGAAACAGGCGCCGCGCTAAACGCCCGCTCCTCTGACGGCCGGCGCAAATCACGCCGCCGCAAATCCGACCAGAACACTGCAGGAGCACATCATGGACTGGTATTCGATCGTCAAATTCCTTCACGTCATCTCGGCCGTTCTGTGGGTCGGTGGTGGCTTCGTGCTGTTCCTTCTCGGCGTGCTTGCCGAGCGGGCGGGCAACATCGAGGACAAGCTGCAGGCGATGCGCGCCAGCGGCCAACTGGGCGGCAGGTTTTTTGCGCCGATGTCGATGCTGACGCTGATCTTCGGCCTCATCATGTGCAGCTTCTGGGTCGGCTTCTCCGATCTATGGATACTGATCGGCCTTGCCGGCTACGCCACGACCTTTTCGATCGGCATGCTCATCTTCAAGCCGACCGGCGAGCGTATCGGCGAGATGATCGCCAAGGAAGGCGTAACATCGGCTGTTCTTGCCATCAGTGACCGCATGATGCGCGCGGCACGCTTCGACTATGCGGTGATGCTGGTGATCATTGCCGACATGGTACTCAAGCCGACCGTGTATGACGTCGGCATCCTCGCCGGCATGGTTCTGGTCGTCGTGGTTGGCGCGGCACTGGCCTTTGGCGGCAACCGTCGCCTCGTACCCAGCGCCGCCTGATCCCAGATAGAGAGGGCGGCAGCCGCCTCACCTATTTTACATCAGGCCAACGATGCCGTCCCACAGCAACTTCAGTGCCACGACCGCGACAGTTGCATAGGTGAAGGGATAGAAGATTTCCGGGCGCATCCGCCGCACCAGCCACGCGCCGGCGATAGTCGACAGCGGCGCCAGCGGCATCAGCACCGCCGACGCCGTCAGATTGGCGGTGTCGAACTGGCCGAGCGCGAAATAGTGCACCAGCTTCAGCGCATTGGTGGCGGCAAAGAAGATCGCCGCGGTGCCCGACAGGACCTTGGGATCGAGGCGGATCGGCAAGGCGTAGACCTGGAAGGGTGGGCCGCCGACATGGGCAACGAAGCTGGTGAAGCCGGCGACCGTACCCCAGACGGCCGCAGCCACGCGGTTGGGCGCGGCCGCGTGACCGGCGCCGTGGCGAAACTGCAGATAGAGCCAGCGCAGGACGAAGATGATGGCGACGGCACCGACGATCAGCCGCACTGCCCCTTCGGTGACCAGTGCCGCCGTCAGCCAGCCAAGGCAGATGCCGATGACGGCTCCCGGCATCATGTCGACCAGCATCTTCCGGTCAAAGACACCCCACCATGTCCACACCGATACGATGTCCATCAGGCACAGGATCGGCAGCAGGATAGCGGCCGCCTGCACCGGCGGCATGGTCAGCGCCATCAGCGGCACGCCAACGAAACCGACGGCACCGCCAAACCCGCCCTTGGACAGGCCGACCAGAACGACCGCCGGAATGGCAGCCGCATAGAACCACGGATCGAGAAGCAGGCCTGACATGGGAGGGAACTGGTCTGGAGGGAAAGCGTGTCGGTGCTTGAATAACCCAGAATCCCGAGCTGAGCGACAGCAAATATCGGCATGGCTCGTGCACGCTGCCAATGGCAGGCGCTGCCTATCGACGGGCCGAAACCGGCAGGAACATTGGCCGCTTGAGATCCTTCGATTCAGTCCTCTGAAAACCGGCCGCGGCTACTCCGTTCAGGATGCGTGCACGAGCTTTGCCCTGCCACGAGGCGCCGTTGCATCGAGCGGTGGAGGCCGGCGCCGGATCGGCTGCGCCTTGATGATGGCGGTGCTGGTCTCGGCCTTGTCGGCGATGCGGTCGAGAATCCCGTCGAGATCGCCGATCGAGCGCACGAACAGCCGGGCGACGAAACAGTCATCGCCCGTCACCTTGTCGCATTCGCCGAATTCGGGGATTTCCTCGATCAGCTTCTGGACGATGTGCAGCTTGCCCGGCAAGGGCCGGATGCGCACGATCGCCTGCAACGTATAGCCAAGCGCCAGCGGATCGATCTCGACCGTGAACGCGCGGATGACGCCGCGCTCCTCGAGCCGTCGAAGCCGCTCCGAAACGCTTGGCGATGACAGCCCGACCTGAGCAGCCAGCTCCTTCAGCGAGGTCCGCGCATCCTTGACCAGGATTTCGAGGAGATTTCGGTCGAGATCGTCCAGCATTTTACATTTCCCGCTGATTTGGAACCATGGCCTAATATAGTTAGGTCATTTATCCATATCTCCTTTCTTATCGGATAGAAAGCCGCGTTGCCACGTGAGATTATAATGGCTCAACTGATACGGAGGTTTGTTGTGAACGATACGGTGCGTGGCACGGTCGAAATGTCCGCCGCAATGGCGATCCTGGGGACGATCGGATGGTTTGTGGTGCTGTCCGGCCAGCCGATCATGGATGTGGTGTTCTGGCGCTGCGCGTTCGGCGCGCTGACGCTGCTCATCATCTGCGCCGGGCTGGGCTTGCTGCGCAACAGGCTGTCATTGCGTATCATCGCCATCGCCGCACTCGGCGGCGTCGCCATCGTCGTCAACTGGCTTTTGCTGTTCAGCGCATTCTCGCGCGCGTCGATCTCGATCGCCACCGCTGTCTACAACACGCAGCCCTTCATGCTGGTTGGCTTCGGGGCGCTCTTCTTCGCCGAGCGGCTGACGCTGACCAAGTTGACCTGGCTCGCCATCGCCTTCGCCGGCATGGTGCTGATCGTGCAGGCCGCTCCTGATGCCGGCCCCAGTGCCGACATGGTCGGCACTGACTATTTTGCCGGCATCGTCATGGCGTTGGGAGCGGCTTTTTTCTGGGCCGTCGCCGCCATTGTCACCAAGAAGCTCAAGGGCACGCCGCCGCACCTGATCGCGCTGATCCAGGTCTGCGTCGGCGTCGTTATGCTGGCTCCGTTCGCCAATTTTTCGCAGCTTCCGGCCGATGCATGGAGCTGGACCATGCTGGCGACGCTCGGCATCGTCCATACCGGCCTGATGTATATATTGATGTACGGCGCCATCCAGAAACTGCCGACGCATCTGCAGGGGTCGCTGTCCTTTATCTACCCCGTCATTGCCATCCTGGTCGATGTCGTCGCCTTCGGCCATCGGCTGCACCTGAGCCAGATCGTCGGCGCCACCGCGATTCTGATCGCCGCTGCCGGCATGAATCTCGGCTGGAAGCTGTGGAAGGGCCAAACGCCTATCGCAAGTCCACACCCGGTTAAATGAAGCGGTCCGCCGGCGTCCGGCGGGCCCACATCGGTATCCCGGCTGCCCGCCTGTTCAAAGCGGGCACTTTGCTCTATGCCGCAATCCAACCATCTTCGCCCGGCATAGGCGAAACGCGGGATCCGAAGAACCATGAATGACGCAACGCCCCCCAATCGCTGTCGCATCGTGCTGATCGCGCCGCCCGGCGTGCCGGCCGCCCGTATCGCCGCGGCATTCGAAGGCGGCGACGTCGCGTCGCTGATCCTGCCCGAGAACGGCATGGACGAGGCCTCCTTCCAGGCTTTCGCCGAACAGGTCGTGCCCGCGGCGCAAGCCGCCGGTGCGGCGGTGATCATTGCCGGCGACACCCGTATAGCTGGCCGCGTCCAGGCCGACGGTATCCATGTCGAGGTCTCCAAGGCCGAACTGGCCGAGACGATCGAGCATTTCCAGGCAAAGATGATGGTCGGCACCGGCGGCGCCAAGACACGTGACGACGCGCTTGAGCTTGGCGAAACACGGCCCGATTACATCTTCTTCGGCCGCTTCGGTTACGACAACAAGCCAGAACCGCACCCGCGCAACCTGTCGCTCGGCAGATGGTGGGCGGATATGATCCAGATCCCGTGCATCGTCATGGCCGGATCCGACATTGCCTCGGTCGAAGCGGTGGGTGCCACAGGTGCCGAGTTCGTGGCGCTGTCGAGCGCCGTGTTTGCGGACGGCATCGATCCCAAGACAGCGGTCGCCAGTGCCAACGCGCTGCTCGACGAAACCGCGCCGCGCTTCGAGGACTGACGTGCCCTGGGCGAGGCTCCCCCTCCAGGCTCTGCTTGCGGTGCTGATGGTCCAGTCAGCGGCCGCCGAGACCATCCGGTTGCCGCAGCCCAAGCCTGATGTCGGCGTGCACACGAACAAGCCGATCGAACAGCCGCTGCCGCAGCCGGCCACCACGGCCGAACCGACGCCGCTGCCCTCGGCCGACGCCGTCAACCCCGACCGCTTCGGCGCAAAACCCGCCGATGCGGCCTATGGCGCCTTCCAGCGCGGGCTCTACAAGACGGCCTACAATCTGGCACTGGTCCGGGCGCAAAACGGCGATCCGGCGGCGCAGACCCTGGTCGCCGAGATCCTGTCGCGCGGGCTTGGTGTGCCGCTCAATTCGGCGGAGGCGGCGAAATGGTACGCGTTGGCCGCCGAGCAGGGTGTACCGGAAGCGCAGTTCCAATACGCCCTGATGCTGCTCGACGGCCGCTACGTCAAGAAGGACGAAAAGGAGGCCTATGCGTTGATGCAGGCCGCCGCGGAAGCCGGCAACCGGCTGGCGCAGTTCAATTTCGCGCAGATGCTGGTCCAGCAGGACCCCGGCGACGCCGGCATGGCGAAGGCGGTCTCCTACTATGAGCGCGCCGCCGCGACGGGCCTTGCCGACGCGCAGTATGCGATGTCGCAGATCTACGCCAATGGCGCCGGCGGCAGGCCGCGTGACGATGTGCAGGCAAGGCGCCTGCTGGCGCAGGCGGCCCAACAGAACTACGACACCGCGCAGATTGACCTCGCCGCCTGGATGATCGAAGGCCGCGGCGGTGCGCGCGACTTGAAATCCGCCTTCGGCTGGACGAAACAGGCGGCGGAAGGCGGCAATGTCGCCGCCCAGAATCGCCTGGCCAAGCTCTATATGCAAGGCATCGGCACCGATCCGGATCTCGTCCTTGCCGGCGCCTGGTACATCGTCGCCCGCCGCGCCGGCCTCATCGATCCGCAGATGGACGATTTCCTGCAGGGGCTGAGCGACGGCGAGACCAAGCAGGCCCTGCAGAAGGCAAACCGCCTGCCGTAGCGGCCTCTCCAACCCGACCCCGACTTGGCGCTCCCTTGCCTCTTCTGGCGTTTTGTGGTCTTGGGAGCCCGAAATCGCTTTCGCAGCGACCATCCCATACCACGGCCTGGCCGTTGGTAGCATCCCGGATCACCTCATCATGGCCAAGATCAATGGCAACGAAATCCGTCCCGGCTATGTCATCGAGCATGATGGCGGCCTTTGGGTGGCGGTCAGGACCAACACCGTCAAGCCCGGCAAGGGCGGCGCCTACAACCAGGTCGAACTGAAGAACCTCATCAACGGCACCAAGCTCAACGAGCGCTTCCGCTCGGCCGAGACGGTCGAGCAGATCCGGCTCGACCTGAAGGACTTTTCCTTCCTCTACGCGCAGGAAGACGCGCTGGTGTTCATGGACACCCAAAGCTACGAGCAGCTCGAACTGAACAAGGACTTCGTCGGCGATCGCGCCGCCTTCCTGCAGGACGGCATGATGGTGACGGTCCAGCTCTACGAAGAGCGGCCGATCGGCATTTCGCTGCCCGACTATGTGACGCTGACCATCACCGAGGCGGACCCGGTGGTGAAGGGTCAGACGGCGGCCTCGTCCTACAAGCCCGCGATCCTGGATAACGGCATCCGCGTGCTGGTGCCGCCATTCATCGGCGCCGGCGAGCGCATCATCGTCGACACCAACGAAATCACTTACGTGCGCCGCGCCGACTGATGCATGTCGCGCAGGTGGCCGCGGTTTTGGGTCACCGACATGCATCAAGACAGTGTCTAAAGCGAAGCACCAGGAAGAACCACTATGGCACGCTCAGCCCTCCTCAACGTCATGGTCCAGGCCGCAATGAAAGCCGGCCGCTCGCTATCGCGCGACTTCGGCGAAGTGCAGAACCTGCAGGTCTCGATGAAAGGCCCCGGCGACTATGTCAGTCAGGCCGACCGCAAGGCCGAGGACATCGTCTTTGCCGAACTGTCCAAGGCAAGGCCGGGCTATGCCTTCCTGATGGAAGAGCGTGGCGCGGTCGAGGGTGACGACAACCAGCATCGCTGGATCGTCGACCCGCTCGACGGCACCACCAATTTCCTGCACGGCATACCGCTCTTTGCCGTTTCGATCGCGTTGGAACGCCAGGGACAGATCGTTGCCGGCGTCATCTACAATCCGGCGATGGACGAGCTCTACACCTGCGAACGCGGCGGCGGCGCTTTCATGAACGACCGCCGCTTGCGCGTCGCCGGACGCATCAAACTGGTCGACACGGTGATCGGCTGCGGCATGCCGCATCTCGGCCGTGGCCATCACGGCAATTTCCTCGTCGAGCTACGCAATGTCATGGCCGAAGTCTCCGGCGTCCGCCGCATGGGCTCCGCCTCGCTCGACCTTGCCTATGTCGCCGCCGGCCGCATGGACGGGTTCTGGGAGACAGGCCTGTCCGCCTGGGACATCGCCGCCGGGCTGCTTTTGATCCGCGAGGCGGGCGGCTTCGTCTCCGACATGGATGGCGGCCAGGACATGCTCGACAACGGCTCGGTTGTCGCCGGCAACGAGGTCATCCAGCGAGCCCTGCTGAAGGCCGTGAAGAAGCCGCTCTCCTCTCGTTGACAGGCAAGCCGCGTTGAAGGCATGCCGTGCTGAAGCGCCGCAGTCGCAAAACCGCAAACAAGACTTGAAATACTGCCCTGCGAGCGTCCAAATTGGAGTGCTCGGCGCAGGAAACCCGGCAGTGAACGACATCAATCCCACCCCCGACATCCCATTCGTTGGACGCTGGCACTATTCGCGCGCCGAGATGATCGCTGACGGCATCGTTCACGCGGTCGGCATCGTGCTGGCGATATCGGTCGGTTCGGCTTTGCTGGCGCTGTCGGCCTTTCGTGTCGGGCCGGGCGAATACATTGCCGCCGCCTTCTATGTGGTCTCGCTGCTCACCGTGCTGTCGGTGTCGATGACCTACAATCTGTGGCCAGTGTCGTCGCCGGCGAAATGGGTCTTGCGACGCTTCGATCATGCCGCGATCTATCTGCTGATCGCGGCGACCTACACGCCTTTCCTGGCCCAGATCGAAGGCTCGCCATTGGCGAGCTGGATGATTGTCCTGGTCTGGACCGCAGCGGTGCTGGGCATTGCCATCAAGGTGTTTTTTCCCGGCCGTTTCGACCGGCTGGCCGTGGGCTTCTATCTCGCCATCGGCTGGAGCGGCATCATCCTGGTCAAGCCGCTTGTTCAGACGCTGCCGACGATGTCGATCGCCCTCATTGTCGCCGGCGGCATCGTCTACTCCTGCGGTGTCGTCTTCTTTGCCTGGAAGGGGCTGCGCTTCCACAATGCGCTGTGGCATGGTTTCGTCGTCACCGGCGCCGGCCTGCATCTGGCCGCCATGGTCGACTGTCTGGTCATCAATCGGCTCTGACACCGACGTCGACGCGGCAATCTTGCCAAGCGCCATTCAATTTGGTCACAATTCCGTTTAGAGTCGCGGTTCACGTGATCGGCGGCGGCATCGGAAACGGGGCACGGATGGCTTTTCTCAAATCCTTCGGCATGGGCAGACGCTCTGATGTCCTGATCTACGACCCGCACAAACTCTCAAGTCCGCAGGTCTTTTTGCTGACCATGGTGATCTTCCTGGTCATCGTCGCCTTCATCGCCGCCATCCTGACCCGGCAGATCTCGACTGCCTTCAGCAGCAATCCCGGCCTCAACGGGCTGATCGTGGGCGTGCTGGTGGTCGGCATCCTATTGGCCTTCGCCCAAGTCGGACGGCTGTTTCGCGAAGTTCGTTGGGTCAACTCCTTCCGAGCCGGCTCGGAGACCACCGAACCGGTGCTGCTGGCGCCGATGAAGGCGATGATCGGCCGCTCCTCGGCCACGGCTTTCTCGACCAGCTCGATGCGCACCATGCTCGATTCCATCGCCACGCGCCTCGACGAAAGCCGCGACACCTCGCGCTACCTCGTCGGCCTGCTGGTGTTCCTCGGCCTGCTCGGCACCTTCTGGGGCCTGTTGAACACCATCGGCTCGATCCGCGAGACGATTGAATCGCTCGATCCGGGCACCGGTGACGCCGCGGCTGTGCTCGATTCGCTCAAGCAAGGGCTTTCCGCGCCGCTGGCCGGCATGGGCACGGCTTTCTCGTCCTCGCTGTTCGGCCTGTCCGGCTCGCTGGTGCTCGGCTTCCTCGACCTGCAGGCCGGCCGTGCCCAGACGCGCTTCTACACCGAGCTGGAAAACTGGCTGTCCTCGGTTACCGACCTGTCGTCCGACATCGTCGTCTCCGACCCGGCCAAGGCCGAATCCTCGGACGAGATCCGGGTCCTGTCGGAAAGATTGCGCAGCATGCAGGAGAATGGCGGCGGCTCCAATCCGCGCGTCGCCACCGCCATGGCCAATCTCGCCGACGGCATTTCCGGCCTGGTCAAGAACATGCGCTCGGAACAGCAGATCATGCGCGACTGGGTCGAGGCCCAGTCCGACGAACAGAAGGCGATGCGCAACACGCTGGAAAAGATCGCCGACGCCCTGAAGAAGCCAGGGGTGCATTGACGTGGCACTCGCCAGGGGCCGGCGAACCGATCGCCGCATCGACTATTGGCCGGGCTTCGTCGACGCGCTGTCGACGCTGCTGCTGGCCATCATGTTCCTGCTCACCGTCTTCGTTCTGGCGCAGTTCCTGCTCGGCCGCGAAATTTCCGGCAAGGATACGGCACTCACGCGTCTCAACTCGCAAATCAACGAACTGACCCAGCTTCTGGCGCTGGAGCGCTCATCAACGCAGGACAAGGATGACTCGCTGGCCAATCTGCAGGCGTCGCTGTCGGCGGCCGAAGCGGAAAAGAGCCGGCTCGAACAATTGCTGGCGCAAGGTGCGGGCGCCGGCGACGCCGCCAACCAGCGCGCCGCGGCGCTGGGCGGCGAACTCGACAACCAGCGCCAGATCAGTCAGCAGGCGCTGAGCCAGGTCGAGATCCTCAACCAGCAGATCGCGGCTTTGCGCAAGCAGATCGGCGCGCTCGAGGATGCGCTCAACGTCTCCGAAACCCGCGACCGCGATTCCAACACCAAGATCGCCGATCTCGGCCGTCGCCTGAACGTCGCGCTGGCGCAGCGCGTGCAGGAACTGAACCGCTACCGCTCCGACTTCTTCGGCCGCTTGCGCGAAATCCTCGCCGATCGCGAGAATATTCGCATCGTCGGCGACCGCTTCGTCTTCCAGTCGGAAGTGCTGTTCCCGACCGGCTCCGAGGTGATCAACGATGCCGGCAAGGTCGAGATGAAGAAACTCGCCGACGCCATCATCGAGCTGCAGAAGGAAATCCCGCCCGAGATCAATTGGGTGCTGCGCGTCGACGGCCATACCGATAACAAGCCACTCTCCGGCACCGGCCGCTATCGCGACAATTGGGAGTTGTCGACGGCGCGTTCGACCTCGGTGGTGAAATTTCTGATCGAGAACGGCGTGCCGGCCAACCGCTTGGTCGCCGCCGGTTTCGGCGAGTTCCAGCCGCTCGATGCCGCCGACACAGAAGAGGCGCGGAACAAGAACCGCCGTATTGAACTGAAGCTCACCGAACGTTGATCTCTCATCACGCGAGCTCACGCGAATTTGTTCGTCGGCTCAACTCTAGGGCGTGGACTGACGCCGGCAAGGCCTGAAAAGATTATCTTTTTTTAATTACACATTGTCGCAGGGCGGTCCTAGCTTCCCGCCCGGGCTGAGAACCGCCGGCGATGAATCTCCCGCATCGCGACGCGACGGAACCGGACGGCCCAAAGGCCAGAAGGCAGGCGGAACAACCGCCGCCTTCCTCTACAAGAGGAGACGCGTGATGCGCTCTTTCACTCCCAGGACACCGCTTAGAACTGCAACACTCGCGGCGTTTCTCATCGTCGTTCCGATTGCGGGCGCCTATGCCGCCGGCCATCACAAGGGTGCTCTCGACGCAACCGACCCGACCGATTTCACGGGGCCCCGGATCGACAGTGTCATCCAACAGGTCCAGGGCGTTCGCCAAGGCATAGTCGACGCCAAGCGGGCCAACAACATCACCCTGGCCGTGGCGCACCGGCTGGAAATGCGCACCGCGCACATTACCCAGGCAGCTGAGAATATCGCGGCGTCGGATCATGGCAGGATACCGGCCGCGCAATACCATGACCTGCTACGCCGCCTCGACAATGTCGACCAACGGCTGAGGCTCAATACCGGCAGTGGCTTCCTGATGGGCGACGGCGCCGACGGCGGCAACTACCCGAACGGCTGAAGCCGTAGCCCCTGACGGTCCAAGAGGAAGGGCCGCCCGACGCCCTCGGGACTCAATTCCGCGGGCGTCCTTTTACCAGCCCAGCCAGACCGCGATCAGGGAGGCAATCGCCGGCACGGTCTGGATGAACAGGATTTTGCGGCCGACCGTCGCCGCACCATAGAGGCCGGCAATGGCGACGCACAACAGGAAGAAAACCTTGACCTGGAAACCGGCAGCACCGAGGTAAAGCCCCCAGATGAGGCCGGCGGCGAGGAAACCGTTGTAGAGCCCCTGGTTGGCGGCGAGTACTTTCGAGGCACCGGCGAATTCGGGTGTCAAACCGAAAGCCTGGTGCCCGCGCGGCGTGTCCCAAAGCACCATCTCGAGATAGACGATGTAGGCATGGATCAAGGCCACCAGCCCAACCAGGATGTCGCCGATCATGCTGTTCCCCTCAACTGTGGCTGCAGCATTTCACGCATGACCGCATCAGCGCAAGATGCATCCCCGGCACAGTGCCTGAGGGTTGCCAAGGCTTTTGCGTTGGTGTCTTTTCGCGCCGTCCTCAATCACGGAAGCCGCCATGTCCTTTCAGAAACTCGATGATCTCGGCCATAAGCTCGAAGCGCTCGAGCATGCGCTGGCCATCCTCGGCGCCGACGAAGCCACTCACATGGCCGTCGGCGGCGGCGAGAAGCGTGCCGAGGCGATGTCGGCACTGGCCGGCATGTATCACACCAGGGCAACGGCGCCGGAGATAGCGGACTGGATTGCCGCGGCCGAAGGCGAGGCGCTCGGCGAAGAGCAACGGGCCGCCGTCGCGGAACTGCGGCGGCAGTACACCAACCTGACCTGCCTGCCGGTCGAATTCGTCGAACGCCAGACGACGGCGCGCATGCGTTGTGAGCAGCTGTGGCGCGACCTGCGCGCCAAGAACGACTGGGCGGCCTTCCAGCCGGCGCTGGAGGGCGTGGTGGCGCTGGTGCGCGAGGAGGCGGCGCTGCGTGCCGACGTGCTCGGCCTTGCCACCTATGACGCGCTGATGGAACAGTACGATCCCGGCAACCGCACCGCCGATATCACACCGGTGTTCGCCGACCTGAAGGCTTTCCTGAAGAGCTTTGTGCCGGAGGCGCTGGCGATCCAGGACGCGCGGCTGCGCAAGCGCCCGTTGAAGCCGCTCTCAGGCACCTACGCGATCGACCGGCAGCGCGAGCTTGGCCTTGCGATGATGGCGGCGGTGGGCTTCGACCTGACGCACGGGTCGCTATCGGTGTCGCACCATCCTTTCTGCGGCGGCGTGCCGAGTGATGTCCGCATAACCACCCGCTACAAGACCTCCGATTTCCTGTCGGCGCTGATGGGTGTGCTGCACGAGACCGGCCATGCGCTCTACGAACAGAACCTGCCGAAGGCATGGTCGCACTGGCCGCTCGGCAAGGCGCGCGGCATGGCCGTGCATGAAAGCCAGAGCCTGTTTGTCGAAAAGCAGCTCGGCCGCAACCCGGCCTTCTGGCGCTGGGCGCTGCCGGTGGTCGAAAAGCATCTCGGCGAAGCCTGGTCGCTCGACGATATCCTGCCGCATGTGCATCGCGTCGAGCGCGGCCTGATCCGTGTCGATGCCGACGAGGTGACCTATCCCCTGCATGTCATCCTGCGCTACGAACTGGAACAGGAGCTCGTCTCGGGCCGGCTGGAGGTGGCCGGCCTGCCCGAAGCCTGGGACGCCAAGATGCGCGACTATCTCGGCCTTTCCACCATCGACAACCCCGCCGACGGGCCGATGCAGGACGTGCATTGGCCGGGTGCCGCCTTCGGCTACTTCCCCTCCTATACGCTCGGCGCGATGATGGCGGCGCAGCAATGGGCGGCGCTGACGCGGGAACATCCTTCAGCCGACGAGGATCTTGCCAAGGGCAATTTCGAGGCGATTAACGACTGGCGCCGCCAAAAAATCTGGTCGCAGGGATCACGCTGGTCGACGCCGGATCTGCTCGAACGCGCCACCGGTGAAAAGCTCAACGCCACCTATTTCGTGAACCATCTGAAGCAGCGCTATGGAACCGCGTAGGGCGGCCGGCACTTCAGGATTGCAGATAGCTTGGTCTACTCCGCAGCACCCTTGAAGGCGCTGGCACCGGTTTCGAATTGCAGCTTGGCCAGCCGCGCATAGATGCCACCCTTGGCGACCAGGCTCTGATGCGTGCCTTCCTCGACGATCGAGCCGCCATCCAGGACGAGGATCCTGTCGGCCTTCAGCACCGTCGCCAGCCGGTGGGCGATCACGATGGTGGTGCGGCCCTGCATCAGGCGTTCCAGCGCGATCTGCACCAGCGTCTCGCTTTCGGCGTCGAGCGCCGAGGTGGCCTCGTCGAGCAGCAGGATCGGCGCGTCGCGCAGGATGGCGCGGGCGATCGCCACCCGCTGGCGCTGGCCGCCGGACAGCGTCACGCCGCGTTCGCCGACCTGGCTGTCATAGCCTTTTTCCAGCCTGAGGATGAATTCGTCGGCGAGCGCATCCTTCGCCGCCGTCTCGATCTCGGCCCTGCTGGCGCCCGGCCGGCCGAAGCCGATATTGTCGCGCGCGGTAGCCGCGAAGATGGTGACGTCCTGCGGCACGATGGCGATGCGCTGGCGGACCGAAACCGGATCGGCCTCGCGCACGTCGACGCCATCGATCAGGATCCTGCCTGTTTCGGGATCGTAGAAGCGCAGGATCAGCGAAAACACCGTGCTCTTGCCGGCCCCTGACGGCCCGACAATCGCTACTGTTTCGCCGGGCATGACCTGAAAGCTCAAGCCGTGCACCGCGGCGCGGTCGGGCCGTGCCGGGTAGGAGAAAGAGACATTGTCGAAGACGATCTCCCCCTTTGCGACTGGAGGCAGTGGCTTCGGATCTGCCGGAGCATGGATCGCCGGTTTCTCGGCCAGGATCTCGGTCAGCCGTTCGGCGGCGCCCGCCGCTTGCGCAAGCTCGCCCCACACCTCCGACAGCGCACCCAGCGCGCCGGCGGCGAACACCGAATAGAGCAGGAACTGGCCGAGCGTGCCCGGCGATATCGAGCCTTCGAGCACGTCGCGCGAGCCGAACCACAGCACCGCCACGACGGACGAGAAGATGGTGAAAATGGCAAAGAAAGTAAGGAAGGAGCGCGCGAAGATCGAGGCGCGCGCCGCCTCGAAAGCAGCTTCCACCGCGGCCGAGAAATGGCCGGTGACCAGCCTCTCGTTGGTGAAGGCCTGCAGCGTGCGCACCGCGCCGATCTGTTCGCTGGCATAGGCTGTCGCATCGGCCAGTGTATCCTGCGCCTGCCGTGACTTGCGCCGCACCGAGCGGCCGAAAGCGACCAGCGGCAGCACGATGACGGGAATAGCGGCAATCACCAGGCCGGACAGTTTCGGGCTGGTGATCACCATCATCCCCACAGCACCGAGGCCAAGGATGACGTTGCGCAACGCAACGGAGGCCGTCGCACCAACCGCGGACTTGACCTGCGTCGTGTCGGCGGCGAGCCGCGACACGATCTCGCCCGACTGGGCGGTGTCGAAGAAGGAAGGCGACAGCGTCGTCACATGAGCAAAGACATCACGGCGGATGTCGGCGACGACGCGTTCGCCAAGCGTGATGACGAAGTAGTAGCGGCCGGCCGATGCCGCCGCCAGCAGCGCGGCCATCGCCACCAGCGCAGCGAAATATTCGGCGATGAAGATGGTGTTGGCCGACGAGAACCCATGATCGATCATGCGCCGTACCGCGAGCGGCAGCGCCAGTGTCGTCGTCGCGGCGATGACCAGCGAGATGAGGGCGCCGATGACCAGCGTGCGATAGTGTGCGATATACGGAAACAGGCGCCCGAGCGGCTTGAGCGAGCGCCGGCGCTCGTCTGCGCTGCTGATGTGCGCCATCCCAGTGTTTCCTCTAGCCGCCCTTTGAGGCATGCGCTTCAATATGCGCTTGCCGCGGCCTTGTGATTCAATTCCGGCTGATGTATAGGCTCGCCGACCGTTTTAGAAGCCGTGGCTCCTCAATAGCTGCGGCTTCGAGTTTTAAAAAGGGGCGCATCGACGCAGGCTTATGCCCGTCAGCAGCGCCGGCAAGCCAGGAAGCGAACCATGAAGACCGACATTCATCCCGATTACCACACCATCAAGGTCGTCATGACCGACGGCACCGAATACATGACCCGTTCGACCTGGGGCAAGGAAGGCGATACGATGAACCTCGATATCGACCCGACCACCCACCCGGCCTGGACCGGCGGCCAGCAGACCCTGCTCGACCGCGGCGGCCGCCTGTCGAAGTTCAAGAAGCGTTTCGAAGGTTTCGGCCTCTAAGGGCGATAATCTTTTCTCGGATCGGAAAACCCGCCCTTGTGGCGGGTTTTTTGTTGCAGCATTCATCCTTGTGCTTTTCCGCCTGCTATTCAGCCAGCAACTCCCTGAGTGCCATCCGCTTGTAGGCGGCGACCAGCCTGTCGCCCTCCTGCCGCTCGACCGAGATCGCCAGCCGCATGGCGGCTTCACCCATCTGCCAGACCAGCAATGCCGTCGTTTCCAGCGCCACCGGATCGGCCGCCGGTCGCAGCCGTTTCAGCACCGTGGTCAGAAACTCCGCATTGGCCCGGCTGTCGGCGAGCTCGAGCTGGCGCAGCGCCTTGTCGGCCTGCGTGCCCGACCAGATGTCGCGCATCACCGGCTCCGCCAGGAACAGCCGGTAGTAGATATCGACGAGTTCCGAAAACGCTTGGCTCAGCCCTTTGGCGTCACTGACTCCGGCTAGTGCGGCCGAGATGCAGGCTTGGCTTTCGGCGGTGTAGCGCTCGGCCAATGCCCAGATGATCGCCCGCTTGTCGGGAAAGAACTGGTAGAGCGAGCCGATCGATACCCCTGCCCGCTCCGCCACCTCACCCATGCGCATGGCGTCGCTGCCTTGCTCGGCTATCAGCGCCGAGGCGGCGGCCAGCATCCGCTCGACCCGTTCGCGGCTGCGCTGCTGGCTTGGCGCCCGGCGCGGCGAAGCGATCTGCTCCTGAGGGGAATCCGGCGAGGCCGCATCTTCCATGACTAACTCTCATACCGCCAAAATCGCTTGACTCGTAAAATACGAGGGTTTATCACGTTTTGCAAATGTGAGGAGTACTCATATTTTTAAGCAGAAGAAAACCGCAACCGGCATCTGGAGCAACTGACATGATCGCGAAAGTTCTGCCCATCCTCATCCTTATCGCCGCAATCGGCTCAGGAATCGTCGGCGGCGTCTTCTTCGCCTTTTCCAGCTTCATCATGCCGGGCCTCGCCCGCATGCCGGCCGCTGGCGGCATCGCGGCGATGAATTCGATCAATGTGACCGCTGTGACCCCGCTGTTCATGACCGCCCTGTTCGGCACGGCGCTTTTCTGCGTCCTTGTCGCCATCGGCGCGGTAATGGACTGGAGCCAGTCGGGTTCGCTCTGGCTGATTGCCGGCAGTCTGGTCTATCTCATCGGCACCGTGGTGGTGACGATGGTCTTCAACGTCCCGCTCAACGATGCGCTCGCCACCGTCGATCCGGCAAGCGCCAGCGGCGCAAGTCTGTGGTCGCGCTACCTCAATGAATGGGTGATGTGGAACCATGTCCGCACCGTCAGCGGCATAGCCGCGCTGGCATCCTTCTGGTTCGCCGCGCGTTGACCGCAATGGGCGGAGCCATCGATGGCCGACAGTGAGGCTCCGCGCCTGAAAAGTTCAGCACGTTTTTTGGAGACGATCTTGAAGGATCAGTACTCAAACATGGCCTTTGGCACGGCCATCGGAGTTGGTGTCGGCTCGGCGATCGGCGCCGCTCTGGATGATCTGCCAATCGGCATCGCTATGGGCATCGCCATAGGCGCGGCTTTCGGAGCGTTGCGACGTAAGTGACGGTGCTGCCGGCGCTCTTCAGGCCTTTGTTTTTCGATCCGAATGGCCGAGATCGCGATCCGGATCGATGACGTCGCGCACAAGCTGCTTGAGTTTGGCCGCGTCCGGAAAGCCGCCATCGCGCTTGCGGTCCCAGACCAGAGTGTCATTGCAGGAAATGGTGAAGATGCCGCCGGTGCCAGGCACCAGCGTCACCTCGCCGAGATCGGTGCCGAAGGTCGACAGTAGCTCCTGCGCCATCCAGCCGGCACGCAGCAGCCATTGGCACCGCGTGCAATAGGTGATGCGGATGGTGGGAGGCGCTTTTTCGCTCATGCTGCGCTGAGCTTGGCCATCGTCTCGTCGTCGACCTCGAAGTTGGCGTAGACGCTTTGCACGTCATCGTCGTCCTCGAGCGTGGCGACCAGCTTCATCAGCGACTGGGCCCGCTCCTCGTCGACCGGAACATTGTTTTGCGGCCGCCAGATCGGCTTCACCGATTCGGCCTCGCCGAGCGCACCTTCCAGAGCCTTCGATACCTCGCCAAGATTTTCGAAGGCGCAGTAGATGGTGTGGCCTTCCTCATCGGACTCGACATCGTCGGCGCCGGCTTCGATCGCCGCATCCATGATCTTGTCGGCGCTGCCGGCCGATGCCGGATAGTAGATCTCGCCGGCGCGGTCCCACATGAACGACACCGAGCCGGTTTCACCCATCGCCCCGCCGGCCTTGGTGAAGGCAGCGCGCACGTTCGAGGCCGAACGGTTGCGGTTGTCGGTCAGGGCCTCGACGATGACGGCGACGCCACCTGGACCATAGCCCTCATAACGCACGGCTTCGTAATTCTCGGCGTCGCCCATCGAGGCCTTGTTGACGGCGCGCTGGATGTTGTCCTTCGGCATCGACACCGCCTTGGCGTTCTGGATCGCCAGGCGCAAGCGCGGGTTCATCGATGGGTCGGGCGTACCGCTCTTGGCGGCGACGGTGATTTCGCGCGCCAGCTTGGAAAACATTTTCGACCGCACTGCATCCTGGCGGCCCTTGCGGTGCATGATGTTCTTGAACTGTGAATGGCCAGCCATGGCACCCCTGTCGTGTTCTCGGCTAGAGCATCCGAAGCAGGTGATCTCACCTCGACTTGCGCAATGCTCGAATTCAAAATTTCAGAGCGTCCCAGGTGCAACTCGTGGAAGCACGGCGTTCTCTGTCGGAATGGCCGGCTTATAGATAAATCGGCTCAATTCGTCCAGCCACACGGCGCATGGGACGCACGACATGGATCGCCGCCATCGCTCACGCCTCCAGATCCGACTTCAACCGGTCGATGATGCTGAGCGCATGGCCGGCATACTGGCTGATCCAGCGGTCATGGATC
This sequence comes from Mesorhizobium sp. M1050, assembly GCF_040318715.1. Taxonomy (NCBI): domain Bacteria; kingdom Pseudomonadati; phylum Pseudomonadota; class Alphaproteobacteria; order Hyphomicrobiales; family Phyllobacteriaceae; genus Mesorhizobium; species Mesorhizobium sp. M1050. The sequence continues at coordinate 25,447 of NZ_JAMYMV010000021.1, forward strand.
TGCTTGATCGGCAGCGCGTTGAGATGGTTCCAGCGCTCGCGTCCGTCGCGCCGCGCGACGATGAGGTCGGCCTCCTCCAGCACCTTGAGGTGTAGCATCACGGTGCAGCGATCGATATCGGGAAACGCATCGCACAGCATGCCGGTGGTCCTTGGCGCATCCTTCAGCTGATCCAGGATTTCGCGCCGGCGCGGATGCGCCAGCGCCTTGAAAACATGGTCGTCTTGCGATCGGCTTGACATGTTATATTTCTATAACATATCCTTCGGCCAATCAAGGGAAGGAGTTGTGGATATGTCACTTGGATTCAGTGTTTCAGGACGCATCGGCAGACCGGTCGCCGACGTCTTCGACGCAGTCGTCAATCCAACGAAGCTCAGCGGCTATTTCACCACGATCGGCGGCGCCAGCGCGCCGCTGCAAGCGGGTGCCAGTGTCGTCTGGTGGGGCAAGGTGCCAGTCGAGGTCGACGAGGTGGTCAAGGACAGCCGCATCGTGCTGCGCTGGGATGCCACGGATGCCGACGGCAAGCCGGCCTACAAGACCCGCGTCGAGATGAATTTCGAACCGCTCGACGATGGCGGCACCTTCGTCACCATCGCCGAGAGCGGCTGGCGGGAAGGCGCGGTCGGCCTGAAGAAATCCTACCTCAACTGCGAGGGCTGGTCGCAGATGCTGGCCTGCATGAAGGCCTATGTCGAATACGGCATCAATTTGCGCGACGGCTACTACCGCAGCGAGATGAAGGGCGAACCCGCCAACGAGACCAACATTTGAACGTGACGACGGAGCCCGCAATGACCGCGAAGATCACCGGCGGCATCAACATCGCCATGAAGGTGCCGCCGCACCAATATGAGGCGACGGTCGCCTTCTACCGCGACGTCGTCGGCCTGAAGCCGTTCACCGATAAGGCGCCGGCAATCGGCTTCGAGCTCGGTCCCAACCTCTTGTGGATCGATGAAGCGCCGATGTTGAGCCAGGCCGAGGTGTGGCTGGAGCTGTTCACCGACGATTTTCCCGCCGCTGCGGATCATTTCGCCAGGGCCGGAATTGTGCGTTGCGATGCTATCGAGCCTCTGGGCGAGGGCTTCCGCGGCGGCTGGATCAGCAATCCAGCCAGCATCGTTCACATGCTGCGCGAACCAGACGCCTGGTGAGCGCCAAGCCCGGAAAGGACAATCCCATGGAAATCCGCGAGACACCGACCGCCGAAGCCGGCATGCTGATCCGGCGGCCTGTCGCCCACGTGTTCGAGGCCATCGTCGATCCGGCCATCACCACGAAATTCTGGTTCACCCACGGCAGCGGCCGTCTCGACAGCGGAAAGCAGGTTCGTTGGGAGTGGCGCATGTACGGCGTCTCGACGACAGTCGATGTCAGCGAGATCGTCGCGAACGACAAGATCGTCATGCAGTGGAGCGATCCGCCGACCACGGTGGTCTGGACCTTCACCGAAATGCCCGGCGATGCGACCTTTGTGGAGGTTCGCAATTTCGGTTTCGCCGGCAACGGCGACGAGCAGGTGAAGGAGGCCATCGGTTCAACCGGCGGCTTCACCCTCGTGCTGGCCGGCGCCAAGGCGTGGCTGGAGCACGGCCTGACGCTCGGCCTGATCGGCGACCGTCACCCGAAGGGTGTGCCGACGAACTGAACCGGCTCAAGATCGCCGTTTTTCCTGTTCAATCACATGGTGACGGAGCACGCGATTGATCTCGGTTTGGTATCCGCCGCCCCTCAGTGCCCACCACCCGCCTTCTTGCGCCGTCGCGCCAGCATGTTGAGCCCCTCGACCAGCGCCGAAAAGCCCATCGCCGCATAGATGTAGCCCTTCGGCACATGGTAACCCATGCCGTCGGCGATCAGCGTCATGCCGATCATCAAAAGGAAGCCCAGCGCCAGCATGACGATGCTCGGGTTCCTGGCGATGAAGTCCGCCAGCGGTCCGGCCGCCAGCATCATCACGCTGACCGCGACGATCACCGCGATGTACATGATGGCGATCTCGTCGGTCATGCCGACGGCGGTGATGATCGAATCGATGGAGAAGACGAGGTCGAGCAGCAGAATCTGGAAGATCGCACCGGCAAGACTGATCTGCAGCGTCTCGCCCAGCATCGTGTCCTTGTGGTCGTCGGGATCGACCGTGTGATGGATTTCCTTGGTCGCCTTCCAGACCAGGAACAGGCCACCGGCGATGAGGATCAGGTCGCGCCAGGAAAAGCCGTGGCCGAGGGCGGTGAAGACCGGCGTCGTCAACTGAACGATGATCGAAATGGTGGCCAGCAGCACCAGCCGCATGACCAGTGCCGCCGAGATGCCGAGGCGGCGTGCGCGGGCCCTTTGGGCTACCGGCAACTTGTTGGTCAGGATCGAGATGAAGATCAGATTGTCGATGCCGAGGACGATCTCGAGCACCACCAGCGTCAGCAGCGCGACCCAGGCCGTTGGATCCGATACGAATTGAAAATGCGGCGCCAGGAATTCGATGAGCTGCATGGAGGTCGTCCCCTCTACTAACGATCTAGAGCAGTGTCGCCGGCAATTAGGTACTATGCGCGGCTATATCAATGTCACGACCAGAAGGATGGCGCGGTTTCCTCCAGCCGCGGGCCGCGGCGAAACGGCGCGATTTTCTCCGTCAGCCCGGTGCGGTCGGAAATGTCGACCCCGACGCCGCACAACGTCGCTGGTCCGGTGGCGGCCTCGAACCGCCCTTTCGGCACTTTCGACAGGAACCGGTTGAGCGGTTCCTCCTTGTCCATGCCGAGCGAGGAATCATAGTCGCCGCACATGCCGGCGTCGGACATGTAGCCGGTGCCGCCATTGAGGATCTGGTGATCGCCGGTCGGCTGATGCGTGTGGGTGCCGATGACGAGGCTGGCGCGGCCATCGACGAAATGCGCGAAACACATCTTTTCCGAGGTCGCCTCGGCGTGGAAGTCGATGACCACCGCATCCGCCTGCTCGCCGAGCGGACAGGCGGCAAGCTCGCGTTCGCCGGCCTGGAACGGGTCGTCGAGCTCGGGATGCATGAACACCCGGCCCATGATGTTGGCGACCAGCACGCGCGCGCCGCTCCTGGCGATGTAGACGCCGGAGCCGCGTCCGGGCGTGCCCTTGGGAAAGTTGGAGGGGCGCAGGAAGCGCTCTTCGCGCGGCGCGAAGGCCAGCGCGTCACGCTGGTCCCAGACATGGTTGCCCGTGGTGACGACATCGGCGCCGGCTGCGATCGTCTCGCGAAAGATGTCTTCGGTGATGCCGAAGCCGCCGGCGGCATTCTCGCCGTTGACGATTACGAAATCGAGTTTGAAGTCGGAGATCAGCCCGGGCAGTTGTTCCCACACCGCGGTGCGTCCCGTTTTTCCAACCATGTCACCGAGGAAGAGAAGTCTCATATGATCCCGCACCGAAGGTCAGCGAAGCAAAAGCTGCATGACGCCAGTGAAAGATCATGCGTCCATTTATCTACAATTTTGGCACGAAGCGGCGCAACCCGCTCTCGGTGAGTATTTCCGCGATGATGACGTCATGGTCCTCATCCGGCACCTGCGCCACCTCCTGGCAATCGAAGGCGATGCCGATCAGTCGCGGCGGCTGTCCCTTGTCGATCAGCCTGGCGATGGCGCGGTCGTAATAGCCGGCGCCGTAGCCGATGCGATGGCCGCGCGCATCGAAGGCGGCGAGCGGCACCAGCATCACCGAGGGATCGAGCACCTCGGCCTCCTCATGCGGACCGACCGTGCCGAAACCCATCTCGACCATCGGCGCGCCGCGCACCAGCTCGCGAAAGACGATCGTGGTCTTGTCGAGAATGGCCGGCAGACAGAGCCGTGCGCCCTTCTCGCGCAACGCAAACATCAGCGGCCTGACGTCGACCTCCGAGCGCATCGGCCAGAAGCCGGAAACGATCTGGCCCGCTTCGATGTGGAGGTGATCGCGCGCCGTCTCGGCCATTTCCAGCGCGATCTCCACCCGCCAGAATTCATCGAGCGCGTCGCGGCGCCCGAGTGCCTCGCGGCGAAGCTGCTTTTTCAGGTCTCTAGACAATGTCATGCGCCAACGCTGGAGAAGGCCAGATTTGAATGGAGAAGAGCGGCGTTTCCACCGTATCATTCACCGAATGCGTGGAGACGCCTTGGAGAAGCGACGGTCCACACAACCGGTGGAGAGAGCGATCCCGGGAACCTACAAAGTAGGTGGGCGCCGTGTGAGAAAACCCACGGGTCTTCCCAGGGACAGCTCCCTAAGGATCGTTAAGGCCCCGGGGAAAATGTTCTCCTGCCGGGAAGCACAGACCGTCACCCGCAATATAGGCGGCTCATCGGGCAAGCGCCAGAGAGACAGCGTGGCCGGCGACTTTATTCTCTGCAAATCCGTTGCTCCTGTTCAGCTCCATGCCGCCATGCCTTGCACTGGCAAGTCCGTCTCCCTACGGTTGTCGTGGCAACCAAGGAGCTAGAATGCGTTTCGAAGGCACGGCGGCCTATGTCGCCGACAAGGATCTGATGGTGGCCGTCAACGCGGCGATCGCGCTGGAGCGGCCCTTGCTGGTCAAGGGCGAGCCTGGCACCGGCAAGACGGAGTTGGCGCGCCAGGTGGCGGCGGCACTCGGCCTCGACCTGATCGAATGGCACGTCAAGTCGACCACCAGAGCGCAGCAGGGCCTTTACGAGTACGACGCCGTCTCGCGGCTGCGCGATAGCCAGCTCGGCGATATCAGGTTCAACGACATCAAGAATTACATCAAACGCGGCAAACTTTGGGAGGCGTTCGCGGCCGACAAAAAGGTCGTGCTTTTGATCGACGAGATCGACAAGGCCGACATCGAATTCCCCAACGACCTGCTGCAGGAACTCGATCGGATGGAGTTCTTCGTCTACGAGACCGGCGAAACGATCCGTGCCGCGGTCAGGCCGATCGTCATCATCACCTCCAACAATGAGAAGGAGCTACCGGACGCCTTCCTGCGTCGCTGCTTCTTTCACTATATCCGCTTTCCCGACGTCGACACGCTGCACAGAATTGTCGATGTCCACTATCCCGGCATCAAGCAGAACCTGGTGCGGGCGGCGCTGACCCAGTTCTACGAGATCCGCGAGGTGCCGGGACTGAAGAAGAAGCCGTCGACCTCCGAAGCGCTCGACTGGATAAGGCTGCTGGTCGCCGACGACATTGCGCCGGAAGATTTGCGCGCCGACCCGAAGAATGCCCTGCCCAAACTGCATGGCGCTCTCTTGAAGAACGAGCAGGACGTGCACCTGTTTGAGCGGCTGGCGTTCATGGCCAGAAGGCAGCAATAGGGCGGCAGCAGTAGCGCTTTCCCTTCTGTGGACCGTTGCCGGCAGCCGAACAGGCAGGCAGCTTCGGCCGGAACCTTCGGAGGAAATGAAATGTCTGAGATTGTTGTCCGCCCGCTCGCGCAGTCCGACCACGCCGACTGGCGGCGGCTCTGGACCGACTACCTGACCTTCTATGAGACGAAGCTTCCCGAAGAGGTCTATGCCGTCACTTGGCAACGACTGTTCGCGCCGGGTGAGTTCGAACCCAAGGGTTTCATTGCGACCCTCGACGGCAAGGTTGTCGGCCTTACCCACTATCTCTACCACCGCTCCGGTTGGTCGGAAAAAAACAACTGCTATCTGCAGGACCTGTTCGCCGACCCGGACGTGCGCGGCAAGGGCATTGGTGCGGCGCTGATCGAGGCCGTGCAACAGGAAGCCGCAAAAATCGGCGTCAAGAACGTCTACTGGATGACGCACGAAACCAACACCACCGCGCGCAAGCTCTATGACCACGTGGCGCGCAGGACCGGCTTCATCGAGTATGATCTATTGTGAAGAAAGTGGGAGATTGAAATGGCCGCCATTGCGCAATATATTGCGCATGGCCTGGTTGTGTAATGCCGTTGATCGAGACCAATACGCGCAAAATTATCATCAGGCTTTTGCGCGATGGCTGGGTAAGTGTCGGCGGCGGCAAGCACGACAAATATGAGCATCCGGAACGGCCAGAGGTGATGATCATCGTGCCTAGGCATCGTGAACAATCTCCTGGTGTCGCCCGGTCGATCGCCCGGCTGGCTGCATGGATTTGAGGACAGACCGCATGACGCATTATGTTGGAATTCTCGATGGGGCAGGGAACATCTGGGGGGTGCGCGTCCCTGATCTTCCCGGCTGCCATGGCGGCGGCGCAAGCCCCGAAGAAGCCATTGCCGATGCGACTTCCGCGGTGCGCGAATGGGTCGAAGCACGTGCGACGAAACATCTGCAGTTACCGGTCTCGCGTACGGTGGCGCAATTGCTCCTGCAAGACGAACTCGATACTGCCGCCGGCGAATCCGCCGTGATGATCCCGGTGCTGATCGACTCGGGCCGGCCCGTCCGAGCCAATCTGTCGCTCGACGCCGGTCTTCTGGCGGCGATCGACGAAGAAGCAGGCCGGCGTGGCCTGACGCGTTCCGCATTCATTGCAAGCGCCGCACGAGAGAAGATCGAAGGCCACAGATAACCGACCATGTTCATCCCGTTTTTCCTCGAACTGAAGGCAGCCCGCGTTCCCGTTTCGCTGCGGGAATATCTGTCGCTGCTGGAGGGGCTGGAAGCCGGGCTGGTCGACTATGATGTCGAAGGTTTTTATTACCTCGCCCGCACCGCATTGGTGAAGGACGAGCGCCATATCGACCGCTTCGACCAGGTGTTTTCGCATGTCTTCAAGGGGATCGAAGCGCTGGGCGGACCGGATGCGGTCGATGTCGCGAACATTCCCGAGGACTGGTTGCGTCGCCTCGCCGAAAAGCACCTGACCGAGGAAGAGAAAAAGCTGGTCGAGGCACTCGGCGGCTTCGAAAAGCTGATGGAGACCTTGAAGCAGCGGCTGGAGGAGCAGAACGGCCGTCACCAGGGTGGCTCGAAATGGATCGGCACCGGCGGCACCTCGCCCTTCGGCGCCTATGGCTACAACCCCGAAGGCGTGCGTATCGGTCAGCATGAAAGCCGCAACCGCCGCGCGGTGAAGGTGTGGGACAAGCGCGAGTTCAGGAATTTCGACGATGCCGTCGAGCTCGGCACCCGCAACATCAAGATCGCGCTGAAGCGTCTGCGCCGCTGGGTGCGCGAGGGTGCCGAGGAGGAGTTCGACCTGCCTGGAACAATCCACGCCACCGCCGAGCACGGCTATCTCGACGTGCGGACGCGGCCGGAACGCCGCAACGCCGTGAAGCTCCTGATGTTCTTCGATGTCGGCGGCTCGATGGACGATCACATCAAAAGCGTCGAGGAGCTGTTCTCGGCCGCCCGCGCCGAATTCCGCCAGCTCGAATATTTCTATTTCCACAACTGCCTCTATGAGGGCGTGTGGAGGGACAATCGCCGCAGGCATGCCGAGGTGATTCCGACCTTCGACCTCCTCCACAAATACGGGCCGGACTACAAGGTGATCATCGTCGGCGACGCATCGATGAGCCCCTACGAGATCGCTCATCCCGGCGGTTCGGTCGAACACTGGAATCCGGAGGCAGGCAGCGTCTGGCTCGGCCGCCTGCTGCAGCAATGGCCGAACGCGGTGTGGGTCAACCCTGAGGCCGAAAAGAACTGGGGTTACACCCATTCGATCGCGATGATCCGCGACATTTTCGGCGGCCGCATGTTTCCGATGACACTGGCCGGGCTCGAAGGCGCGACGAAGCAGCTTTCAAGAAAGCACTGAACCTTGCCCGCCTTCTCGGAACTGGGCAGACGGGTAACAAATGCCTATCTTGGTGCGAATACGAGGCTGCAACCAATAACGAGCCGGCAAGGCTGAGGAGATCGAATGGACACCCATACCTACCCAGTAACCCGCACCGACGCAGAATGGCGCGCCCGGCTGACGCCGGAGCAATATGCCGTCATGCGCGGCCACGGCACCGAGCGGCCAGGAAGCTGCGCCTTGCTTTACGAGAAGCGCGCCGGCACCTTTTCCTGCGTCGGCTGCGATCAGCCTTTGTTTGAATCCAAACTGAAGTTCGAGAGCGGAACCGGCTGGCCGAGCTTCAACGACCCGGTACCGGGCTCGGTCGAGAACACTGTCGACCGCAGCTACGGCATGGTCCGCACCGAATGCCACTGTGCCCGCTGCGGCAGCCATCTCGGCCATGTCTTCGAGGACGGCCCGCCGCCGACCGGCCTGCGCTATTGCATCAACGGCGTGGCGCTGAAATTCGAGCCGGCGGCTTGAGCCAAACGATCGGGGGATAGATGGGAAGGGCGGCTGCGGCCGCCCTTTTTGTCTGCGATCCGTGAAATTGGCTGGTGCGGTCGATGCTCGATCAGACCACGACCGTCAGGATCAGCCACAATGTAGCCCCGAGCGTCATCAACGAGGCCTTGATGCCACTGGCCCTTTCCGTGGTTCGCCAGACGGCAAAGGTCAGGAAGATATTGTAGGGCACCAGCGCGAAATGCACCGCCAGGACCAGCACAAGCGGCATCTTCAGAGCAAGCAGGATAATCGCTGCTACTGCGGACGCGACGTTGAGCGCCGTACCGAGAAGGGCAAGGTCGCGCCAGAACAGCCGGTCGAGCGGCACCCGGCCTTGCCAGCGTGAGCGGAAGAAGGATCCGACGCCGTCTGGCAACACCTGATGTCTACCCCTGCCCCAGGACTTCTGTGACCGCACGTTCGATACGCGAACATTCGGTCACCAGCCAGTCGGTCATCGCCGGCCAATTGTCCTCGGCATAACAGTTCACCCGCCACATCGAATTGATGCCGAGGCCTTCGCAACTCTGTTCCGGCCTGAGTTTCAGCCTGTCTTCGATCGCCGCCTGGAACGGCTTCAGTCGCGACCAGGCTTGCGTGGCGCCGAACTTCTCGTTGCGGCCGAAGAAGACGCCGACATGGTTCTGCGCCGGCGCGACGTACATGGAAAGGACCAATGCGAAGTCGGGCAGCCCGCGCTGCCAGAACCACGGTCCGCGCCTCGCCATCAGGGCTTTTTCTTCCGGGTGCCGTTCGGCGAACAGCGTCCAGAAGCTGCGCTGGCGAAATTCAGAGGCGCGTCGGGCGCCGAAGTCGAATTCGCTCATGGCTCAAAACCGTATCTCCGGCGTCGGCGCCGGGGCTGGCTGGCCCTAGACCATGCCCAATGCGGCCTTGTACAGGTCGAGGATGGTTTCCTCCTCCTGGCGTTCGGCCTGATCCTTCTTGCGCAGCCGGATGATCGTGCGCATCGCCTTGGTGTCGAACCCGGTGCCCTTGGCCTCGGCAAACACTTCCTTGATGTCGTCGGAAATGGTCTTCTTCTCTTCTTCGAGCCGCTCTATGCGCTCGATGAAGGCACGCAGCTGGCCGGCGGCAACTGTCTGGCTGGTATCGGTGATATCGTCGGCCATTTTTTCTCCACATCGTTTTTCGCGCCGCGACTCGGTGACGACGGCGCCAAATTTGAGCCGGTTCGATGCCCGACCGGCGGCGGCGGGTCAAGCCGTTATCGATGCTGCATGAAAGGCTGCCGCCATGATGCGGACAGCCATCCCCAGGAAGGTAGCATTAGCCGAAGGCGATCAGCAGATCCTTGGCATCGATCTGGTCGCCGGCCTTGACCAGCACCTCGGCGACGGTGCCGTCGCGCTCGGCATGCAGCGCCGTTTCCATCTTCATCGCCTCGATGGAAAGCAGCACATCGCCCGCCTTCACAGCCTGGCCGGCGGCAACCGAAAGTGCGGAGACGACACCCGGCATCGGCGCACCGACATGGGCTTCGTTGCCGGGCTCGGCCTTGCGGCGGGCCTTGGCGGCGGACGCGCCATGCGCCCTGTCGGGCACCTTCACACGACGCGGCTGGCCATTGAGCTCGAAGAACACGGTGACCATGCCCTTTTCGTCGACATCGCCGATGGCAAGGCAGCGCACCACCAGCGTCTTGCCCTTCTCGATATCGACGAAGATCTCGTCTTCGGATTTCATGCCGTAGAAATAGGTCGGCGTCGGCAGCACGCTGACGGGACCGTAGGTCTCCTGCGCGCCGGCGAAATCCGTAAACACCTTCGGGTACATCAGCCACGAGGCGAATTCGAATTCTGAGAGTTTGCGCTCGAGCTTCGCTTCGATCTCCTTGCGGTTGGCCTTGAGGTCCGCCGGCTTGAGCAGCGAGCCGGGCCGCACCTTGATCGGCTTGTCGCCCTTCAGCACCTTCTTCTGCAGCTTCTCAGGCCAGCCGCCGGGCGACTGGCCGAGATCGCCGCGCAGCATCGACACCACGGAGTCCGGGAAGGCGATGTCCCTGCTGGGGTTCTCGACATCGGCGACGGTCAGATCCTGGCTGACCATCATCAGCGCCATGTCGCCGACGACCTTGGACGACGGCGTCACCTTGACGATGTCGCCGAACATCAGATTGACGTCGTGATAGGTCTGCGCCACTTCGTGCCAGCGTGTCTCCAGCCCGAGCGAACGCGCCTGCTCCTTGAGATTGGTGAACTGTCCGCCCGGCATTTCGTGCAGGTAGACTTCCGAGGCCGGCCCCTTGAGGTCGCTTTCGAAGGCCGCATACTGGTTGCGTACCGCTTCCCAGTAGAACGAGATCTTCCTGATCCATTGCGGATCGAGGCCCGGGTCGCGTTCGGTGCCCTTCAGCGCCTCGACGATGGAGCCGAGACATGGCTGCGACGTGTTGCCCGAGAGCGAATCCATCGCCGCGTCGATAGCATCGACGCCGCTGTCGACGGCCGCCAGCACAGTGGCTGCCGATAGGCCTGACGTGTCGTGGGTGTGGAAATGGATCGGCAGGTCGGTCGCTTCGCGCAGCGCCTTGAACAGCACCCGCGCGGCGGATGGCTTCAGCAGTCCGGCCATGTCCTTGACGGCGATGATGTGGGCGCCGGCCGCCTGCAATTCCCCGGTCAGGCCGACATAATATTTGAGGTCGTATTTTGCCCGCGCCGGATCGAGGATGTCGCCGGTATAGCAGATCGCCGCTTCGATCAGCTTGCCCTCTGTGCCGACCGCATCCATGGCGACGCGCATGTTCTCGACCCAGTTCAGGCAGTCGAAGACGCGGAACAGGTCGATGCCGCCGGCGGCCGCCTGTTTGACGAAATGCTGCACGACATTGTCGGGATAGTTGGTGTAGCCGACGCCGTTGGCGCCGCGCAGCAGCATCTGCAGCAACAGATTGGGCGCTGCCTCGCGCACCAGCGTCAGCCGCTCCCACGGATCCTCGGTGAGGAAGCGCATGGCGACGTCGAATGTGGCGCCGCCCCAGCATTCGAGCGACAGAAGCTGCGGCAAGGCACGCGCATAGGTGCCGGCGATGCCGGCGATGTCATGCGTGCGCATGCGCGTCGCGAGCAGCGACTGGTGGCCGTCACGCATCGTCGTGTCGGTGACCAGCACCTCCTTCTGGTTGCGCATCCAGGCAGCGAATTTCTGCGGTCCGAGCACGTCGAGCTTCTGCTTGCTGCCATCAGGCACATTGCCGTTGAGATAGGGCACCAATGGTGCGGCCGCATCGGCCTTCGGCTGCGGCCGGCCGCGTGTCTCGGGGTGACCGTTGACCGAAACGTCGGCAAGATAGTTGAGCAGCTTGGTGGCACGGTCCTGGCGCTTGACCTGCTGGAACAGCTCCGGCGTCGTATCGATGAATTTGGTGGTGTAGGAATTATCGGCGAAGCTCGGGTGGTTGATGATCGCTTCGAGGAAGGTCAAATTGGTGGCAACGCCGCGGATGCGGAACTCGCGCAGCGCCCGGTTCATGCGGGCGATGGTCTCGGCCGGCGTCGGCGCCCACGCCGTCACCTTCTCCAGCAGCGGATCATAGAAGCGGGTGATGACCGCGCCGGAATAGGCAGTGCCGCCATCGAGGCGGATGCCGAAACCTGTCGCGCCGCGATAGGCGGTGATGCGGCCGTAGTCCGGGATGAAATTCTGCTCGGGATCTTCGGTGGTGATGCGGCACTGCAAGGCATGGCCGTTTAGCCTTATGTCCTTCTGCACCGGCACGCCCGATTCCGGCGTGCCGATGGCAAACCCGTCGAGGATATGGATCTGCGCCTTGACGATGTCGATGCCGGTCACTTGTTCGGTGACGGTGTGCTCGACTTGGATGCGCGGGTTGACCTCGATGAAGTAGAACTTGCCGGTGTCGGCGTCCTGCAGGAACTCGACCGTGCCGGCGCCGATATAGCTGGTCTCGCGGGCGATCTTCAGCGCATGGCCGCAAAGCTCCTCGCGCTGCGACATTTCGAGATAGGGCGCCGGCGCCCGCTCCACGACCTTCTGGTTGCGGCGCTGGATCGAGCAGTCGCGCTCGAACAGATGCACGGCGTTGCCATGCGTGTCGCCCAGAACCTGCACCTCGACATGGCGGGCACGCTCGATCAGCTTTTCGAGATAGACCTCATCCTTGCCGAAGGCGGCTTTCGCCTCGCGCTTGCCTTCCGTGACTTCGCGGGCAAGGTCGGCTTCGGCGCGGATGGCACGCATGCCGCGGCCGCCGCCGCCCCATGATGCCTTCAGCATCACCGGATAGCCGATTTCCTTGGCCAGTTTCTTGACCGCATCCATGTCGTCCGGCAACGGATCGGTGGCGGGGATCACCGGCACGCCGACCTCGATGGCGAGATTGCGCGCCGCGACCTTGTTGCCGAGCCGGCGCATCGTGTCCGGCTTCGGCCCGATGAAAATGATTCCGGCCTGGGCACAGGCATCGGCAAATTCGGGGCTTTCCGACAACAGGCCGTAGCCGGGATGAATGGCATCGGCGCCCGAAAGCCTGGCGACGCGGATCACCTCCTCGATCGACAGATAGCTTTCGATCGGTCCCATGTCCCTGGCCAGATGCGGCCCGCGTCCGACCTGGTAGCTCTCGTCGGCCTTGAAGCGATGCAGGGAGTATTTGTCCTCCTCGGCCCAGATCGCCACGGTTTTCAGACCGAGTTCGTTGGCCGCGCGAAAGACGCGAATGGCGATTTCGGACCGGTTGGCGACGAGAATCTTCGTGATGGCCAAGGACTGAGGCTCCAGCAACGGAAGGGAACAGAAATCGGCGCAATGATTAGCGTGAAAATGCTGCAGTGCAAACGAAATTGACGAGCACTTAAACCGATTGAAATGGAATCTTTGCGCCGAACGCTGTCGCATTCATTCGAACATGCAGCGAAGCGCTGGGCATCGCCGGTCAACGCGCGATCGTTTCCGGGCTAAAGGCCCGGGCTGCATTGGTCTGCCGGCCTCGATGGAGAGGCAACAGGGTCAAAAGTAAGATGCCCGGCGCGAAGCGCCGGGCATCTGTAAAGCTTGGAGAACTGACGAGCTTACATCTTCTGGATGTAGGTATACTTGCCGTCGTCGCCCTTCTTCCATTCGTACATGACGTAGCCGGGCAGCGTCGGGTCGCCCTTGGCGTCATAGGACAGGTCACCGAGCACGGTCTTGAACGGGCCGTTTTCATGCAGCGCCTTGGCAACTGCCTGCGGGTCGTTGGACTTGGCAGCGGTCGCTGCTTCGGCGAGCGCCTGTACGGCGGCGTAGGAGTAGAGCGTGTAGGCTTCCGGCTCGAAGCCCTGCGCGCGGAACTTCTCGACGAGTTCCTTGTTGGCGGGGATCAGGCGCGGGTCCGGGCCGAACGTGTTGAGCGTGCCCGCAACCGCGTCACCCGCGATCGAAGCCAGCTCGTTCGACACGATGCCGTCGCCGGAAACCAACGTCGCCTTGAGGCCCTGGTCGGCCGCCTGGCGGATGATCAGACCGGCTTCGGTGTGCAGGCCACCCCAGTAGATGATGGTTACGCCGGCTTCCTTCATCTTGGCGATCAGTGCCGAGAAGTCCTTGTCGCCGACATTGATGCCTTCATACATGACTTCCGTCAGGCCCTTGGCATTCATCGCCTTCTTGGTTTCGTCGGCAAGGCCCTGACCGTAGGTGGTCTTGTCGTGCACGACGGCGATCTTGGCGTCCTTGAAGTTCGCGGCGAGATAAGCGCCGGCGATGCTACCCTGCTGGTCGTCGCGTCCGCAGGTGCGGAACACGTTCCACAGGCCGCGCTCGGTGAACTTCGGGTTGGTGGCAGCCGGGGTAATCTCGACGATGCCGTTTTCCGCATAGACTTCCGATGCCGGGATCGAGACGCCCGAGTTGAAGTGCCCGACCACGAACTTGACGCCGTCGCCGACGAACTTGTTGGCAACCGAGATGCCCTGCTTCGGATCGGAGACGTCGTCGCCGACTTCGAGCTTGATCTGCTCGCCATTGATGCCGCCCTTGGCATTGATGTCGGCGACAGCGGCTTCCGCACCCTTCTGAAGCTGCGCGCCGAAGGCGGCATTCGGACCGGTGATCGGACCGGCTACGCCGATCAAGACGTCAGCCCACGCGCTGCCGCCGAACGCGACCAGCGCGGTCAGGGCGACGGCGGACAAAAGTGACTTTTTCATTTAAACGCTCCCATTTACGGAGTGGGCGTGGATGAAGCTTTCATGCGATGCCCACCCTTATCGCAGAAAGCATAGTTTGCCGATTTTCAGGCACTTGTCACGCCGATTCAATTTCGATGCGGCGCTAATGATGAACGTCAACCTTTTGGTTTCCAGCTCAAGATTGAAGCTCTCTCGTAGAGCCAATTATATTGCGTCACCATCTGGTTGGTGCGCGTGTATTGAAAGCCGACAAAACCGAGTATCATCAGCACGATTGTATCGACGACATAGTATTGCAGCGAGAACATCGTGCCGCCGAACAGCGCGTGATGGATGAAGCGGATGCCGATGCCAAGCCCCAGCATATAGGCAAACAACTGGACGAAGCTGCGCCATGTCTGGGCACTGGCCTTGCCCGTCATCCACGCCGCCCAGCCGCCGAGCAGACAGGTGACGAAGAAGAACTGCCAGATCGAGGGTTCCTCATAGAGAATGCCCTGCATGATGAAGTCTCCTTAGCATGATCCCGAAAGGTTGCAGACTTTTCGGACAAGGATCATGCGACAAACAAACAATTTGGAGCGGAACACCGAACGCACCGCTTCAAATTCAGTGATGTCCGCCTTCGAGATAAGCGGCGCGCACTTCCGGATTGGCGAGCAGTTCCTTGCCGGTGCCGCTCATCGTCACGTTCCCGTTGACCATGACATAGCCCCGCGTGGCGAGTTTCAGCGCGCCAAAGGCATTCTGCTCGACCAGGAACACGGTAAGCCCCTGGGTGCGGTTAAGTTCGCGGATCGCGTCGAAGATCTGCTTGACGATCAGTGGCGCCAGACCCAGCGATGGTTCGTCGAGCAAAAGCAGCTTCGGCCGTGCCATTAGCGCGCGTCCGATCGACAGCATCTGCTGCTCGCCGCCCGACAGCGTGCCGCCGCGCTGGGCTATGCGCTCCTTCAGCCGCGGGAACAGCTTGAACACCTTCTCGACGTCCTCGTCATAGTGTTTGAGGTTGTCGAGGCTGGCGCCCATCTGCAGGTTTTCCATCACCGTCATGCGCGGAAAGATGCGCCGGCCTTCGGGCGACTGCGCAATGCGCATGCGCGCGATCTCATGCGTCGGCATCTGGGTGATGTCGGTGCCGGCAAAGGTGATGGTGCCGCCGCGAGCCCGCGGGGCGCCGAAAATGGTCATCATCAGCGTCGACTTGCCGGCGCCGTTGGCACCGATCAGCGCAACGATCTCACCTTCCTTCACGGTGACATCGACGCCGTTAAGCGCCCGGATATTGCCATAGTAGGTCTGCACGCCCTTGATATCGAGCAGCGTTGTCCCGGCCATCACTTGCTCCCCCCGCGCTTGCCCGCCACAGGCTTGGCAGCAGTTTTTCCGGAAGCATGGCTGGTCGCCACCTTGCCCGCATCGACGCGGCGCGAGAATTCCGTGTCTTTGCCCTGGCTGAGCAGCCTGGCCTGCTTGACCCATTCCTCACGTGCAATGCGTCCGTCAAAGGCGAGATAGGCTTCAGCAGCCTCGACGTCGGCCTTTTTCCAGGCGCCGATCTGGTCGAAGTGGAAGATACCGTGATCGTTGAGCTTCTTCTCGTTGACCGAACCGATGCCCTTGATACGGGTCAAATTGTCGGCCTTGCCACCGCGAGGCGCTGGCAGCCGGTTGGAGATTCCTCCTGCCGCCGCCGCAGGCGCCTTCGCGGCAGGGACCTTGGCTGCCCGCTTGGTCGGCGCAGTCGACTTCACCGCCGTTCCGGCTGCCGCCTTTGGTGCAGCTTTCGGAGCAGGCTTTGCCTTCGCCGCCGGAGCGCGAGGCGCGGCCGGCACCGCCGCCAGCGAGGCCGCCTTGTCTGCCGCGGCGAGCGATTTTGCGTCGACCTGACCGGCCTTTGACGCGCCTTTGGCCACCGTGACCCGCTCGCCTGAACTGTGGCCGACCGTGTCGGTCACCGGCCCGGCGAGATACGATGATGATGTTCCCGGGCCGTGTGCGGCATCCGGTCCGGTATCGAGCTGTTCGATGACGTCTTCGTCGCCGACTTCAGTCAGCACCGACTCGACGTCCTCGTCGTCGACGCCGAGATAGGCTGCGATGACGCGCGGGTCGGTACGCACCGACTGCGGACTGCCGTCGGAGATCTTGCGGCCATATTCCAGAACAACGACATGGTCCGAGATCTGCATGACCACCGACATGTCGTGCTCGATCAACAGGATCGAGGCGCCTGATGTGTCCTTGATGTCGATCAACAGCTCGTTGAGCGCCGCCGATTCCTTCGGATTGAGTCCGGCCGCCGGCTCGTCGAGGCACAGAAGCTCCGGCCCCGTGCACATGGCGCGGGCGATCTCGAGGCGGCGCTGCGCACCGTAGGGCAGATCGCCGGCCGGATCGTCGGCGCGGTCGACAAGATCGGCCTTCTCCAGCCAATGCTTGGCCAGATCCACCGATTCGGCCGAGGCCCTGCGGTAGCCGCTGAAGCCGAACAGGCCCAGGATCGTATAACCCGAGGCCTTCATCAGCTTGTTGTGCTGCGCGACCAGCAGGTTCTCCAGCAGCGTCATGCCCGAGAACAGGCGGATGTTCTGGAAGGTGCGCGCCACCTTGGCGCGTGCCGGGATCTCATGGTTGGGCAGGCGTTCGAGCAAATAGCTCGAGCCGTCGTTCCGGTTGAGCGTGATCATGCCTTCGGACGGCTTGTAGAAGCCGGTGATGCAGTTGAACACGGTGGTCTTGCCGGCGCCGTTGGGTCCGATCAGCGCGGTGATTTCACCGCGCTTGGCGACGAAGGACAAGTCGCCGATGGCGACCAGGCCGCCGAACTTCATCGACAGATGCTCGACCTGCAGGATGGCCTCGTTCATGGACGGATTCGCGTTCATCAGCCGTGGCCCTCCTTGGTGAAGGAACCTGAAACCGACCTTCGCTCCTTGAGAAAGGCGGTCGGCTCTCGACTGCCGACGAAGCCGCGCGGTTTCCACAGCATGACGATGACCATGGCCATGCCGAACAGAAGCATGCGGTAGAGTTCGGGTGTGAAGTCCGGCCCGAATATCTGCTTGAGGAAGTCGAGTTCGCGCAGCGCCTCGGTCCCGCCGATCATCACCATCGCGGCAACCGCAATTCCGACCAGCGAGCCCATGCCGCCGAGAACGACGATCGCCAGGATGATGGCCGATTCCAGGAAGACGAAGGATTCCGGGCTGACGAAACCTTGCCGCGCGGCGAAGAAAGAGCCGGCGAAGCCGCCGAACATGGCGCCGGTGGCAAAAGCGGTCAGCTTGGTGGTGGTGGTGTTGATGCCCAGAGACCGGCAGGCGATCTCATCCTCACGCAGCGCTTCCCATGCGCGGCCGACCGGCAGGCGGCGCAGCCTGATGGTGACGAAGGCGGTGAGCAGGCACAGGCCCAGGATCAGATAATAGAGGAAAATCTTGTAGTACGCACCCGACTGGGTGATACTCAACACTTTGGCGATGTAGTTCGAGTCCGACACGTTGAACGACATCAGTCCGAAGAAGCTGACCTTGGGAATGCCGGAAATGCCGGCCGAACCGTTGGTCACTTCGCGCCAGTTGATGAGCACCAGGCGGATGATCTCGCCGAAAGCCAGCGTCACGATAGCCAGATAGTCGCCACGCAGGCGCAGCACGGGGAAGCCGAGCAGCACGCCCCAGAGGGCGGCCATGGCGCCGGCGGCCGGCAACAGGATCCAGAACGACAGGCCGAAATGCGTGGCGAGAAGCGCATAGGAATAGGCGCCAAGTGCATAAAAGGCGACGTAGCCGAGGTCGAGTAGGCCGGCGAGGCCGACAACGATGTTCAGACCCCAAGCCAGCATCACATAGATCAGGATCTGGATGCCGAAATTATCGACCCATTTCAGCGAACCCTGCAGGCCTCCGGCAATCGACCAGGCGTTCAGCGACAGCACCGCCACCACGAGGATCGGATAGAGCACCAGCGCCGTGACGCCCAATTTGGTGAAGTTGGCATGGATGAAGGCGCGGAAGTAATAGATCACGCAAGCCAGCAGATAGATGACCGCGAGCGCGCGCAGGAATTGCAGATAGCCGGCCGGTTCTGCTCCGACCCATCCAGCGAGAGAATTGTTGAAAACGAACAGCAGCACCGCGGCGATGACGGCCGCGATAAAGGCCGGCAACTGGAAGAAGCGTGATGCAACGCTGCTCGGCAACAGGCCGGTGGCGACATCGGCGATCTTCTGGTTGGCCAGGAAGGGCTGGCCATAGGCGACATAAAGAAACCGCCCGACAGCCGTGGCGATCACCACTGCCGCAAGCAGGCCCCAGCGCGCGGTCAGGACCAGTTCATTGGAGATGTTCTGACCGGTCTTCAGCCCGATGAAAAGGACGAACAGGCCAAGCGCAATGGCGCCGGCATAGAAGGCTTCCTTGAGGGCGCGTTGGACAGGGGTGGCGACGACGTCGCGCTCCGGAGATACGGTGACGGCCATGGTCTCAGACCTTTTCGACTTCTGGCCGGCCCAGTATGCCGGAAGGCAGGAAGATCAGCACGATCGCCAGGATCGAGAACGCCGCGACGTCCTTGTAGTCGATCGAGAAATAGGCCGACCACATGCTCTCGATGAAGCCGATCATCAGCCCGCCGAGCACCGCGCCCGGCAGCGAACCGATGCCGCCCAGCACCGCTGCGGTAAAGGCTTTCACGCCGGGCGTGAAGCCGTCCGAGAAGGCGATGACACCGTAATACATCAGGAACAAGGTCCCGGCGACGGCGGCAAGCGCCGCACCCATGATGAAGGTGATCGAGATAGTGCGGTCGACATCGATGCCGAGCAGCGCCGCCATCTTGCGGTCCTGCTCGCAGGCGCGTTGCGCTCGGCCGAGCGAAGTCCTGTTGACCAGGTACCAGAACAGCACCAGCAGCAGCGCCGTGACGATGACGATGATGATCTGCTTCAGCGACACGCTGATGCCGCCGATGTTGTAGACTTGACTGACCATCGGCGGGATCGGCTTGTTGCGCGGCCCCTGTGTCACTTGGACGAAGTTCGACAGCGCGATCGACATGCCGATCGCGGTGATCAGCGGCGCCAGCCGGAACGAGCCGCGCAATGGCCGGTAGGCAACCTTCTCGATCGTCCAATTGTAGAGGCTGGTGAGCAGCATCGCCACGATCATCATGAGCAGCAGCGCCAGCACCACGGGCACCGAATAGAACAGCGCGCCTAGAGCGAGGAAGACGATCAGGGCCGTGAAGGCACCCACCATGAAAATGTCGCCATGAGCGAAGTTGATCATGCCGATGATGCCGTAGACCATCGTGTAGCCGATCGCGATCAGCCCATAGATCGATCCCAGCGTCAGCCCGTTGATAAGCTGCTGGACAAAGTACTGCATGTGTACGTGGCTCCCCTGGAATGTCGCCCATGCAGACGCATTCCTTTTCGTATTTCCCCTAGTCGTAAAGTTTCGAGCCCGGATTGCAACGTCATTTTTCAATCGTCGTGCGTGTTTTGCCGACACGCCGTCTGATTGCCCGTTTTTCCGTATCCGACCCCTGGACTATCGCGGACCCTACCATTGGCATAACGCAATGTCTTTGACGATTCGACCGCATCATGCGCCTCGTTTCGAAGAAATCGCCGTCAAAATTAGGTGATGAGAAGAATCGTTGCGTTACTGACATAGTCCGTTTTTCGTTCCGCTCCTTTCCGTTGGGTCACGTTCCCCTTCACTTGACCACAAAACCATGCGCGAACGGATCGCGATCGTCGATGAAAATGGTGTTCAATCCGGTCATTCGCGCCCAGCCACCGATCGAGGGAACAATGGCCGGTTTGCCCGCGACGGTGACGTCCTTTTCGACCTTGCCCTTGAACAGCGAACCGATGATCGATTCATGAACGAAGCTGTCGCCGGCCTTGAGTTTGCCCTTTGCATGAAGCTGCGCCATGCGCGCCGAGGTGCCGGTGCCGCAGGGTGAGCGGTCGATCGCCTTGTCGCCGTAGAACACGGCGTTGCGGGCGTCGGCCTCGGGGTTGGTCGGCGCGCCGGTCCACAGCATATGCGACAGCCGGTTGATGCCAGGGTTCTCGGGATGCACGAAGGAATATTTCTCATTGAGCCGCTGCCGCACCACCGGGCTCCAGGCGATGAAGTCGCCGGCCGAATGGTCGGCCATGTCGCGATAGTTCTTCTGCGGCTCGACGATGGCGTAGAAGTTGCCGCCATAGGCTACATCGACGGCGATTTCGCCGAGCTGCGGGCATTCGACCGTCAGCCCTTCCGCATAGAGGAAAGACGGCACATTGGTGATGCGCACCTCCTCGACATAGTCGCCGACCTGCTTGTATTCGGCGATGACCAGGCCGGCCGGCGTTTCGAGTCGAAGCACCCCCGGCGTCCTCGGCTTGATCAGCCCGTGCTCGATTGCCATCGTTACCGTGCCGATGGTGCCGTGGCCGCACATCGGCAGGCAGCCGGAGGTCTCGATGAACAGGATTGCGATGTCGCAATCCTCGCGCGTCGGCGGATAGAGGATCGAGCCGGACATCACGTCATGGCCACGCGGCTCGAACATCAGCCCGGTGCGGATCCAGTCATACTCGGCCAGAAAATGCGCTCGCCGTTCCATCATCGTCGAGCCCTGCAGCAGCGGGCCGCCACCGGCGACCAGCCGCACCGGGTTGCCGCAGGTATGGGCGTCTATGCAGAAGAAAGATTTCTTGGCCATCACGCTCCTCGAAAAATCAAAACCCACGAAAATCAAAACCGATGTGGACTGAAGGGGGCCAGATCGATCGGCGGAGTCTGCCCCAGGACGAGTTCCCGGATCAACCGTCCGGTGGCTGCTGCCTGGGTCAAGCCGAGATGGCCGTGGCCGAAAGCATAAACCACCGACCGGTTTCCGGATGCATGACCGATGACGGGCACTGAATCCGGCAGCGAGGGACGGAATCCCATCCATTCGCGCCCGCCTGAGGGATCGAGCCCCGGCAGAAATTTCTGCGCCTTCTGCAGCAGCGCCTTCGACCTGTTGTAATTGGGCGGTCGCTCGATGCCGCCGAGTTCGACGGCACCGCCGACGCGCAGCCCCGTTTCGAGCGGCGTGATGACGAAGCCATGTCCGGAAAAGATCAGCATCCGCTTCACGTCGAAGGCGCTCGTCGGCAGCGTCGTGTTGTAGCCGCGCTCGGTTTCAAGCGGAATGCGATCGCCGAGTTGCCTCGCCAGCAGATGCGACCAGGCGCCGGCGGCGATGACAAGATGCCTGGCTTGCCTGGTCGTGCCGTCGGCCAATGTCAGCGCGGCACCTTCCGGATTGGTCGCAACGCGCTCGATCCGAGCGATCTCAAAGCGAGCGCCCTTGGTTTGTGCATGGGCCCACACCGCTTTTCCGAGCAGTTTCGGGTCGGCGACCGTCTTCCATCCCGGCACGAAAGTGCCCTTGACGAAGCGCGGTGAAAGCCCCGGTTGCAAGGCGGCGAGTTCCTCCCGCCCGACATGGCTAAAGCCGATGCCGAAGCGCTCGCGCGTCGCCCAGCCGGGCAACCCTGCCTGAAACTCGGCCTCGCTTTCGTAGAGTTCGAGCGAACCATCCTCGCGCAGCATCCCTCGCGTGCCGGAGCGATCGAGCAGGCCCATCCATTCCGCTTCGGCGAGCTTCATCATGCCTGCCTGAGCGGCAAGGCTCGCCTCGTATTTCCCCGGCGCACCGGCACGCCAGAAGCGGATCAGCCAAGGCAGAAGTTTCGGCAGATAGGCGGGCGGAATGCTGAGCGGGCCGAGCGGATCGGCCAGCCATTTCGGCAGCTGCCGCATCATGCCCTTATGCGCCAGCGGCAGTACGTCGGAGAAGGCGAAGGCAGCGGCGTTGCCGGAGCTCGTCTCCTCGCAAATGCCGGTCCGATCGAAGATCGTGACCTTGCGTCCCGCCTCGGCCAGAGCCGCGGCGGCGCAGACACCGATGATGCCGCCACCGACGATGGCGACGTCTTCCGCTTCTCCCTGTTCAAAGGGCGAAGGTGCCCGAAGGGCGGATGAGGGTAGGCGCCCCGTTTCCGGCGACTTGGAATTTCCTTGCACGTAGGTGCTGCCCTTCATCTGGCTGCCGCCATCTTTGCCCCGTGGACGGCAGGGCTGTTCGGGAGAAGAAAGCCTCAGAACTGCGGCAGTGTCGGCCGAACCGCCAGTGCGTCCTTGACGATCTTCTCGACTGCCTTGCGGCGCTCGCCCGACAGCGGCTGTCGCGGCATGCGCACGCGATCATTGCTGTTGATCGCGAACACTTCGGCAAGCTTGATGTTCTGCACCAGATAGGTCGATACGTCGAGATCGAGCAGCGGCCGGAACCAGCGGTAGATGGCGAGTGCCTCTTCGCGGCGGCCCTGCTTCATCAATTGGTAGATGGCGACTGTCTCGCGGGGGAACGCGGTGACCAGTCCGGCCACCCAGCCGATGGCGCCGACCGACAACGCCTCGAAGGCCAGATTGTCGACCCCGGTAAACAGGTCGTAGCGAGTGCCCAGGCGATTGATGATCTCGGTAGAGCGGCGGATATCGTCGGAGGACTCCTTGATGGCGACGAAGCGCTTGTCCGACGCCAGCTCCTCCATTTGGTCGACAGTGACATCGACCCGATAGGCAAGCCGGTTGGAGTAGATCATGACCGGCAGGTCGCCGGCCTCGGCTACGGCACGAAGTGCGGCGACGGTCTCTTCTGCATTCGTGTGGTAGATCGGGCTCGGCACCACCATAAGCCCGTTGGCGCCTTCTTTCGCGGCACGCCTGGCTATGCTGGCGGCCTCGCGGGTTCCAGCCTCGTTGACGGTCAGCAACACCGGCTTCTTGCCCGCAACTTTCTGCGCGGTCTTCAGCACCTCGATCTTTTCGTCAGGCGACAGCATCGGTCCTTCGCCGAGCGATCCGCAGACGATGATGCCGTCGCAGCCGGCCTCCATCTGCAGGTTGAAGCAGCGCTCCATCTCGGCATGATCGAGACGATCATCCGTGGTGAATTTGGTCGTGACGGCGGGGAAAACTCCGGTCCACATGATTATGTCTCCATCTGATATATCAGCCATATATCTGTCAGGAAACCGCCTGTCAATACGGATTTCGCTATGATATATTCTAGATATATCAGGAGGCGGCCTGTCCATGGAAGCGAGCACCACAACCGAGCCGGCGGCTGCCAAGGCCTATCATACACTCGAGCATATGATCGTCACGCTCGAGCTGGCCCCCGCAAGCTTCGTCACCGAGGGCACCCTGATCGAAAGGCTCGGGCTCGGCCGCACGCCGGTGCGCGAGGCGATCCAGCGGCTGGCCTGGGAAGGATTGCTCGACGTGCGCCCGCGCGCCGGCATCGCGATCGCTCCACTACATCCCGGCGACTGGCTGCGCGTGCTCGATGCGCGCCGCGGCGTCGAGGTGGTCCTGGCCCGCTCGGCCGCCCGCTTTGTCAGCCGCGAAGCTGCCGATCTGTTTCACGAGGCAGCCCTCGCCATGCAAAAGGCAGTGATCGCGGGCAACGTGCTTGCCTTCATCCAGGCCGACAAGGCGCTCGACGATGCGCTGGCGCTGGCCGCCGATAACCCGTTCGCTGCCCGCCTGGCCGCACCCTTGCAGACCCACAGCCGCCGTTTCTGGTTCCGCTACAAGGCCGACACCGGTCTTGCTGAATCCGCTGAACATCATGTCGCACTGATCCGCTCGATCCTCGACGGTGACGAAGAGGCCGCGGCCGAGGATGCCAAACGGCTGATGGCGCTGCTGCGCGGTCATGCCGAGGCCGCGGCGACACGGTAAAACAATCGAACCGCCCGGTTGGCTTAGGTGCCCGGCAAATTGGCGGTGATCGTTGGGCTGTCCCAGCCTTCGCCTATGGACAGGATGCAGCTCTGGCCCTTTGTATCGGACGCCAGAACTGTCCAGCTGCCTTGCTCGGAAACAAAAATCTCGAGAACCACGCTAGGATTGATGAGGCCGCGTCCTGCTTCGACTTCGTGGAACTTCTCGCCGAGCGCCTTGATCAGATCAACTCGCGATGCGCATTGTCCAGCAGCACTAGCGTGCGGGGCAACGGCTGGTATCGCAAGCGACGCCAAGATCATCGTCGCCACAAGACTTCGTGTCATCTGACACCTCCTCGCGCCAGACGGGCACCCCGGCTGCCACCGGCGCTGTTGATTGGCCTGCAACCTACGCAGGAATACAAGCTAAGGCGGATGGCGCCCGCTTGGTTCCATCACATTAGCGATTTTGCGGACAAGGCCGCGGCCAGAATGCAGAAAGACCCGGCCGCCTCGGCCGGGCCTTCGATGCCGGATATGCCGCGCCCCCGCGCTTAGGCGAGGGCGCACAAGCGGAAGATCGTCCGGCTAGTTCATGGTCGGGATGACGAATTCGGCACCATCCTTGATGCCTGACGGCCAGCGCGAGGTCACTGTCTTGGTCTTGGTGTAGAAGCGGAACGCGTCCGGCCCGTGCTGGTTGAGGTCGCCGAAGGAAGATGCCTTCCAGCCGCCGAACGTGTAGTAGGCGATCGGCACCGGGATCGGCACGTTGATGCCGACCATGCCGACCTGGACCCGCGAGGCAAAATCGCGCGCCGCGTCACCGTCGCGGGTGAAGATGGCGACGCCATTGCCCATCTCGTGGTCATTAGCGAGCTTGATAGCGCTCTCATAGGTCGGCGCGCGCACCACCGACAGCACCGGCCCAAAGATCTCTTCCTTGTAGATGCGCATGTCCGATGTGACGTTGTCGAAAAGGCAGCCACCCATATAGTAGCCGTCTTCATAGCCCTGCATGGAGAAGCCGCGGCCGTCGACGACCAGCTTGGCGCCTTCCTTGACACCGGTGTCGACATAGCCCTTGACGCGTTCCAGTGCCTGCGCCGTTACCAGCGGGCCGAAATCTGCGGAAGAGTCGGTCGAAGGACCGACTTTCAGGCTCTCTACGCGCGGAATGAGCCTTTCCATCAGCCGGTTGGCGGTGTCGTTGCCTACAGGTACGGCCACCGATATCGCCATGCAGCGTTCGCCGGCCGAGCCATAGCCGGCGCCGATCAGCGCATCCACGGTCTGGTCCATGTCAGCATCGGGCATGATGATCATGTGGTTCTTGGCGCCGCCGAAGCACTGCACGCGCTTGCCGGCGGCGGTGCCGCGCGAGTAGATGTAATGGGCGATCGGCGTCGAGCCGACAAAGCCGATGGCCTTGATATCGGGATCGTCGAGGATGGCGTCGACGACATCCTTGTCGCCATTGACGACGTTGAGGATGCCCGCAGGCAGGCCGGCTTCGAGGAACAGCTCGGCGATGCGCATCGGCACGCCCGGGTCCCGCTCCGACGGCTTCAGGATGAAAGCGTTGCCGCAGGCGATGGCCGGCGCGATCTTCCACAACGGGATCATTGCCGGGAAGTTGAACGGCGTGATGCCGGCGACGACGCCGAGCGGCTGGCGCATCGAATAGACGTCGATGCCGGGACCGGCACCGTCAGTGAATTCGCCCTTCATCATGTGCGGCGCGCCGATGCAGACCTCGACCACTTCGAGGCCGCGTTGGATGTCGCCCTTGGCGTCGGCGATCGTCTTGCCGTGCTCGCGCGCCAGGATGTCGGCCAGTTCGTCATAGTCGCGGGCAACGAGTTCGAGGAACTTCATCAGCACGCGCACGCGGCGCTGCGGGTTGGTCGCTGCCCATTTCGGCTGTGCAGCCTTGGCATTCTCGACAGCCGCGCGCAATTCCGCCTGCGAAGCCAATGCCACTGTGCCGCGCACGGAGCCGTCCATCGGCTGCATCACATCCTGCTTGCGGCCGCTGGTCCCGGCGACATGCTTGCCGCCGATGAAATGACCGTAGTCGATCATGATCTCTCTCCCTTTGTTTGTGATGGCCCATTGTCCGCCTTTGCAGCGGCGATGGCAACGCGAGGGAGTACGCAACCGTTGTGCGGGAAATAGATAGCGATTGACGGGCGAGCATCAATTCCCGCAAATGGCGGGATGCAATTGCTGCTGTACGGATTAAGAGATTGAGTTCCTTCGCCACAGAGCGCAGCGTCGGCAACTGTCATCTGGACCATCGCCATGAACTGGGATGACGTCCGCATCTTCCTGGCCGTGGCGCGCGCCGGCCAGATCCTTGGCGCGGCCAAACGGCTGGAGCTCAATCACGCCACAGTCTCGCGCCGCATCGCCGCGCTCGAGGATGCGTTGCGGACAAAACTATTTCGCCGCTTGACCACCGGCAGCGAGTTGACGCCGGCCGGCGAGCGCTTTCTAGACATTGCCGAGCGTATGGAAGGCGACATGATCGCCGCGCGCTCGACGGTTGCCGGCGAAGGCGACGACGTTTCCGGCACGGTGCGCATCGGCGCGCCGGACGGCTTTGGCGTTGCCTTCCTGGCCAAGCGCCTCGGTGCGCTGACCGCCCTGCACCGCGAACTGACGATCCAGCTTGTGCCGGTGCCGCGTTCCTTCTCGCTGTCGCGCCGCGAAGCCGATATCGCGATCACCGTCGAGCGGCCGACCGAAGGCCGGCTGGTGGCGGGGAAGCTGGTCGACTATTCGCTCGGGCTGTTTGCCTCGCGCGATTATGTGCAAGTGCATGGTTTGCCCAAAACCGCCGCCGAACTCGGCCAACACACCCTCATCGGCTATGTGCCGGACCTCATCGTCAGCCCCTCGCTCGACTACGCGGCCGAGTTCAGCGCCGACTGGCGCACCAGCTTCGCCATTTCCTCCGCACTTGGCCAAGCCGAGGCGGTGCGGTCGGGCGCCGGCATCGGCATCCTGCACACCTTCGTCGCCCGCTCGATGCCGGAATTGGTGCCGGTCGATGCGGTCGCACCCATCCGTCGCGCCTACTGGCTGGTCTATCACGAATCGGTCAGGCCGCTGCGCCGCGTCCAGATCGTTGCCAGCTTCATCACCAAGGCAGTGGAGCGGGAGAGAAGCCTGTTCACCTGATTTCGCAAAACCGACAAAGCAAATCCGCCATCTAGGGCGGGTCGAGCATGAACGAATTCACCACACGCCCAACCTTGTCTGCGAATTGCGTCCATTTGGCGAAGACTGGGTCCGGAGTCGTTGATCTTCTATCGCAGATAACGCTCCTGCGCGAGGTCGCGGACATCGATGTCCGGCACCCGACTCGAGATGATGTCGGCCAGCACCTTGCCCGAGCCGCAGGCCATGGTCCAGCCGAGCGTGCCGTGGCCGGTGTTGAGATAGAGATTGGACAACTCGGTGCGGCCGATCAACGGCGGACCGTCCGGCGTCATCGGCCGCAGCCCGCACCAGAAGGTCGCGTCCCGCATCGCGCCGGCGCCCGGAAAGAGATCGCCGACCGAGTGCTCCAGAGTGCGGCGCCGCGATTCATGCAGCCTGAGGTCGAAGCCCGAAATCTCCGCCGTACCGCCAACCCGAATGCGGTTGCCGAGGCGGGTGATCGCCACCTTGTAGGTCTCGTCCATCACCGTCGACACCGGTGCCGCGGCGGCATCCTTGATCGGCACGGTGATGGAATAGCCCTTGACGGGATAGACCGGGATCGGCCGTTTCACCCGGCGCATGAACCCTGCCGAATAACTGCCCAGCGCCATCACATAGGCGTCGGCGGATTTCCAGCCCTTGCTCGTGCTGAGATTGGCGATGCGGTTTCGGCTGCGGATGACACGCCAGATCGTCACGTCATATTCGAACTTGACGCCGCGCGCCACGCAAAGCTCGGCCAGCCTGTCGGTGAACATCTTGCAGTCGCCGGTCTCGTCATGCGGCAGCCTGAGGCCGCCGACGAGCTTTTCGCGCACCCCGGCCAGGCCAGGCTCGGCCGCGATGCAGCCATCCTGGTCGAGGATCTCGTAAGGCACGCCATACTTCTTCAGCACCTCGACATCGCCGCCGGTGCCATCGAGCTGTTTTTGCGTGCGAAACAGCTGCAGCGTGCCCTGGGTCCGCTCGTCATAGGCGATGCCGGTCGCTTCGCGCAGCGCCTTCAGCGTGTCGCGGCTGTATTCGGCCAGCGGCACCATGCGTGCCTTATTGATCGCGTATCGTTCGGCGGTGCAGTTGCGCAGCATCTTGATCAGCCAGGTCCACATATGCGGATCGAAGGCCGGCCGCACCACCAGCGGGCCATGCTTCATCAGCAGCCATTTGATCGCTTTCAGCGGAACGCCGGGTCCGGCCCAGGGCGAGGCGTAGCCGGGCGATATCTCACCGGCATTTGCAAAGCTGGTTTCCAGCGCGGGGCCTTTCTGACGATCGAGAACCGTCACCTCGTGGCCGGCTTCGGCGAGATAATACGCAGTGGTTACCCCGATGACGCCACCGCCCAGCACCATGATCTTCATCGTACAACACTCCACGGCGACGCCCAAACCGGTGCCATCTTCTGTCTGCCGGATTCTGTGACGCCCGCCAAGAGGCTACACGCCAAGCGTTAGCTATTGAGGTATCGCCGATGAAAGCGCGGGCCGAGGCTGGTCAGTATCTCGTAGCCGATGGTGCCGGCATGGCCGGCAGCGTCGTCGACGCTTTGCGAGGGACCGAGCAGTTCGACGAGATCACCCTCGCGTAGCCTGCCGGACGGCAGAGCGGAGATGTCGAGAACGATCGAATCCATCGATACCCGCCCGAGGAAGGGCAGGCGCGCGCCATCGAACCAGGCCGCGGACGCAGCGCGCCGGTGCCAGCCATCGGCATAGCCCAGCGAGATCGTCGCGGCAGCAAGCGGAGCCGTCGTTTGGAACATGTGGCCGTAGCCGATACCGACGCCGGCCTCCAGCAGGCGTGTCTGGACGACCTTGGCCTCCAGCCGCACCACGGGCAGCATTGGGTTCGGCCTGCCCGGTGTCGGATTGATGCCGTAGAGCGCGGCGCCAGGGCGCGCGAGATCGTAGTGGAAGCGTTGTCCCAAGAAGATGCCGGACGAATTGGCGAGCGAGGCCGGCGCCTTCGGCAACAGTGCGCGCAGCCGCTCGAATGCCAGCCGCTGTCGCTCATTGGCCGGCTGCTCCGGCTCGTCGGCGCAGGCCAGATGGC
The DNA here is from genome assembly GCF_040318715.1 of Mesorhizobium sp. M1050. Taxonomy (NCBI): domain Bacteria; kingdom Pseudomonadati; phylum Pseudomonadota; class Alphaproteobacteria; order Hyphomicrobiales; family Phyllobacteriaceae; genus Mesorhizobium; species Mesorhizobium sp. M1050. Next base: position 54,895 of record NZ_JAMYMV010000021.1, read on the forward strand.
TCATCACGAAACGGATGTCGATGCCGTCGAAGGCATGCGGATCGGCGGCAACGTGCTCCACATCCCCGGGCGCCATGCCGAGCCGCGACATGCCGCTGTCAACCTGGATCGCGGCCGCAAGTTTTCGGCCGGCGCGGCGAGCCGCCGCACGCCAGGCCGCCAATTGCCCCACGCTGTTGACGACGGCGCTAAGCTCTGCCGCCACTGCATCAGCCTCGGCTCCGGGCGGAATGCCGTTCAGCACGAAAATCGCAGGGCCCGGCCCAATTGAGCGGCGCAAGGCGACGCCTTCCCCCAGAAGCGCGACGAAGAAGGTGTCGCAGCCTTCGCGCAGCAGCGCCGCCGCGACCTGGCTCGCACCTACGCCGTAACCGTCAGCCTTAAGCACACCGGCACAGCCAACATCGCCCAAACGCGCTTTCAGCCGCCGGTAGTTTTCACGGATCGCGACGAGATCGATGGTGAGGACAGCCCCGGCCGCCACTTCGCTTATGGCGGTGACCTCTTGGGGCAGCGACCTTTGGCGGGCGTCGTTCATGGCATTCAAACCAGCTCCCTACTCTTGCACCAGATGCCGGAACGCCGCCACCACGTCCTCATAGACATGGCGCTTGAACGGCACGATCAGGTCGGGCAGATCCCGCATCGGCCGCCATGCCCATTTGTCGAATTCGGCGGTATGGCCACCCGGTGGTGGGTTTATCTGGATCTCGCTGATATCGCCGTGGAAGCGGAAGGCGAACCATTTCTGCGTCTGCCCGCGATATCGGCCCTTGAAGGCGATGCCGACGAGATGGGTCGGCAAATCATAGTTGATCCAGTCCGGCGCCTCGGCCAGCAGCGAAACGCTGCGCATGCCGGTCTCTTCATAGAGCTCGCGCTCGGCCGCCTGCAACGGCTCCTCGCCCTTGTCGATGCCGCCTTGCGGCATCTGCCAAAGCTGCGTCGTGCCGGCAAATTCGCTATCCGATTCCGCAATGCGGTGCCCGACCCAGACCAGGCCTTCGGCATTGAGAATCATCAGCCCGACGCAGGGACGATACGGCAGCGTTTCGCGGTCGATCCTTTCTGTCTTTGCCATCAATCAGTCTTTCGGTCCACGCAGGACGTCGCTAGCCTTTTTGCGGGTCAATCGCCACCGCTGAAATCGGCACGATCTCGATGCCGCGCTTCTTGGCCTCGATGACCCAGGACGACACGGTGTCGACCGTCAGGTCGAAGGCCGAGCCGATGCCGACGGCAGTGCCTTTGGCCCGCGCGGTCGCTTCGAGACTGTCCAGTTTCTTCAGAATTTCGCCGCGATCCTGCACTGCATCGATCGCCATGTCGCCGGAGACGAAGGGTACGCCATCCTTGAGAGCCAGGTCCGGTGCCAGGCTGCGCACCGACGAACCGTCATCGATATAGGCGAGGCCGCGTTTGCCGAGTTCGGTCATGAACGGCTCCATCGCCGCCGCATCGGCGGAGAAGCGCGCGCCCATATAGTTCATGACGCCGGTGTAGTTGGTCGTCCGCGACAGCGCCCAGTGCAGGTTCTTCAAATTCTCGTCTGCGCTTGCCGCCACCGTCAGCGTGTTGCGGCCGGGATTGATGTTGGGATAGTCGAACGGTTCGAGCGGCACCTGCATGACGATCTCGTGGCCGCTTTGCCGGGCCGCCTGCATCCAGCGGCCGATGCTGTTGCCTTGCGGCGCGAAGGCCAGCGTGACTTCCGCCGGCAGCTTGGCGATGGCCGCCTGGGTGCCTGTCTGCGAAACCGCGAGCCCGCCGATGACGATCGCCACCCGCGCGCCGCGCCCGCCCGACCAGGGCCGCGCATAGACATCGAACGGTCGCCGGCCATCGGTGGCGCGCGCAGGCAAAGGCCCGGTTTCGCTGGCTTCGATCAGCGCCTTGTCGGGAATATGTGCGATCTTCAGGTTCTGGCCGATGGTCGACGGGTCGTGAATGACGATCGCCGCCTTGGGCGGGCCTTCGCCCTCTTCCGTCTGAACATGGATGATCTGCGGCCCGCCTGTCTTTGCCGGCGTGTCCGGCTTTGGCGTCGCCACCGGGGCCAGTGCGGCCGGCACGGCAGCGGGTTCGGCCACCGCTGCTACTTTCGGCGTCGAAACGGCAACTTCTTGCGGCTTTCGAAACGGCTTTTCCCTGAGCGCGATCGCGCCGGAGACGCCGACCACAGCCAGCGCGGCCAAGGCCGCCAGGATCGTGCCGCCGCCGACCTTGCCGGCGGCGCGCGGCGACCGGGCAGCCTGTCCGAGCGGGCGTTCGATGTCCTTGCCTATGTCAGCCAAGCCTAATCCCCGGGCGCATGGCTTCGAAGACGAAACAGTTTCGAAAAGACATGCGCGAATTCATAATCCTGGCGCACCCCTGTCGCCGTGTTGGGGCTTTGCCTTGCCCCCGAATCAAACTGCCGGAACCTTTCGGTCCCGGCAGCATCGCATTGCTTCCATCGGGCAGCCAGACCTGTTGTCGGCAGCACCGCTTACTGGTTGAGAACGGCCTTCTGCGGATTGGGCGGGAAGGACGGATCGGTCTTCTGGCCGCGCAGCAGCTGCTCGGCATAGATGAGCTGCAGATCGTCCTTCGGATCCGGCGGCACATAGGCCGCCGAGCCCGAACCGGTCTTGCTCTCGTCGGCGCCCTTGATATGGCCCTTGAGGTCGGATTCGCCGCGCGTCAGGTCCCTGCCCTGCAGTTCCGGCGGCAGCGGCTGATCGACCTTGATGTCGGGCGTGATGCCCTTGCCCTGGATCGATTTGCCGGACGGCGTGTAATAGAGCGCCGTCGTCAGCCTGAGTGCGCCATTCTCGCCGAGCGGAATGATCGTCTGCACCGAACCCTTGCCGAAGGACTGCGTGCCGACCACCGTGACACGGCGCAGGTCCTGCAAAGCACCAGCGACGATTTCCGACGCGCTTGCCGAACCGCCATTGACCAGGACGATCATCGGCTTGCCGTTGATGTCGTCGACCTGCTTGGGCTTAGCGTCGAAGCGGGTGACGTCCTTGGGATCGCGACCGCGCGTCGAGACGATCTCGCCACGGTTGAGGAAAGCATCGGATACGCTCACCGCCTGGTCGAGCAGACCACCCGGATTGAGGCGGAGATCGAGAACGTAACCCTTGAGCTTGTTGTCCGGCACCTGCTTCTTGATCGTGTCGATGGCGTTCTCGAGGTCGTCATACGTCTTTTCGGTGAAGGAGGTGATCTTCATGTAGCCGATGTCGTTTTCGACCCGGAACTTGACCGCCTTGACCTTGATGATGTCGCGCACGACCGTCAGTTCGATCGGCTTGTCGGCGCCCTGACGCAGGATGGTGAGCTTGATCGGCGTGTTGACCAGGCCACGCATCTTGTCGACTGCGTCGTTGAGGGTCAGACCGCGAACCTCTTCGCCGTCGATCTTGGCAATATAGTCGCCGGCCAGCACACCTGCCTTGGCGGCCGGTGTGTCGTCGATCGGCGTGATCACCTTGACCAGATCGTTCTCCATGGTGACCTCGATGCCGAGGCCGCCGAACTCGCCCTTGGTCTGGACGCGCATATCCTGCGCCTGCTCGGCGTTCATGTAGGAGGAGTGCGGGTCAAGCGAGGCGAGCATGCCGTTGATGGCGTTCTCGACCAGCGACTTATCGTCGGGCGGCGTGACATACTGTGCCCGCACCCGCTCGAAGATGTCGCCGAAGATCGCCAATTGCTTGTAGGTCTCCGACCCTGCAGCGTTCGCCGCCGAGCCGGGCGTACCATAAACAAGGCTCATCGCGGACGCGCCCATCAGCGCACCGGCAAACAGAAGCGACAGTTTCCGCATTATTCACGTCCTTCCAGATAAACGGTCCGCCCACCATGGGGCCGGATCGACGGGTTTTCCATCCTTGCGAAACTCGACATAGAGCTCCGGCGTGGCATTTCCATTCTTCGAAACCGAGGTGCTCGCCACCCTGGCCTCTCCCATCGCGCCGACCGGCTCTCCTGCGAGCACTGATTGACCGGTCGCGACGCTGATTCTGCTCATCCCCGCCAAAACGACATGATAGCCGTCGCCTGCGTTAAGGATCAAGAGTTGACCATAAGAGCGAAACGGCCCCGCATAAAGCACATTTCCATCCGCCGGCGCGGTAACGATGGCTCCCGATTGTGTCGCAACCATGTCGCCAAGCATCATCGCGCCGTTACCGTCATCGGTGCCGAATCGCCTTTGGATACGGCCGGTCACCGGCAGCGCGATCTGTCCCTGCAACGCTGAAAAAGGCGCCGCGGCGGCAAGCCGGTTACCTTCCGGCACCGGCAGCGACGCCAGTTCCGCCGGCGTTGACGTCTTGTCGGCGTCCGCCGTCTTCTGCTCGGCGGCCTTTGCCGCATCGGCAGCCTTGCGGGTCTTGTCGGCCTGCGCTTCGAGCGACGCGATCAATTCCTTCAAGCTGCCGGCCTTGGCCGCCAGCGCCTCGGATCGCTGCTTTTCAGCCGCCATTTGCGTTTGTGTGTCGGCTTCGAGCTTCTGCTTGGCTTCCAGCAGCATGCCAAGTCGCTTCTTTTCCGCCACCTGGTCGCCGACCGCCGCCGTCAGCCGCGCTCGCTCCGCCTCGATCGACGCCGTGACCTTGGTCTGCTCCTTGAGATCGGCCAACAGGCCATCGGTCTGCTGACGCAGTTCCGGCACCACGGCGCCAAGCAGGATGGCGCTGCGCACCGACGACAGCGCGTCCTCCGGCTTGACCAGGATCGCCGGCGGTGGGTTCAGCCCCATGCGCTGCAGCGCGCCCAGCACTTCGGCCAGCACGTCACGCCGAGACGCAAGCGAGACGCGGATCTTCTGTTCCTGATCCTTCAGCCCTTCCAGCCTTGCGCCTATGTCCTCTATGTCCTGGCCGAGCTTCTGCTCGGTCATCGCCGACTGGATCAGGGCTGCAGTGATCGAAGCGTGATCCTTCTTGATGGTCGCGATGTCGGCGGAGAGCTTGGCCAATCGTTCCGACGACAGCGTGATCTCCTTCGATACCCGTTCGTATTCGGCGCGGCTCTGGTCCGGATCGGGAGCCATGTCGAGCGTGTTCTCGGCCCGTCCCGCATGCAGCGACAGGACAAGCGCCGCCGCAGCGATGCCGCAACGCGCGCGCCATGAGCCCGTTCTCGATTTCCAGCCTTCAGACATTCGGTGTCGACTCTATCTGCGGCTTCGTTAACGAACCATCAACCATGTTTGAAAGGGTCCGTTTCGGAATGCATGCCGCCCAAAGTGGTCAGATCCCGGAATGCGAAATGCATAATACCAAAAGCCAGTCTTGCACGGCATTGGGGCGGAAATCCGGGTGAGTCGCGCCAATCCACCGGTTTACGAGCGATGATACGGATGTCCCGAAAGGATGGTTGCCACCCGATATAGCTGCTCTCCCAGCATCACCCGCACCAATTGATGCGGCCAGGTCAGCAATCCGAACGACATCACCAATTCGGCCTGATCGCGCAGCGACTGGTCGTGGCCGTCGGCGCCGCCGATGGCGATGATCAGCGCCTTGCGGCCACCGTCACGCAGCAGGCCGATGCGGCCGGCGAAATCTTCCGAGGAAAAGCTCTTGCCGCGTTCGTCGAGCAGGATCAGTGCGGTGCCGGGTTGCAACTGCGTCTGCAGCTTCTGGCCTTCCTCGCGCCGCCGCTCGTTGGCGGTCTGACCGCGACCTTCGGCGATCTCGGCAATGCCGGCGAATTCAAGTCCCACCGCCGGGCCGCTCTTGGCGAAGCGCTCGAAATAGCGGTCGGCGAGCAGCTTCTCGGGGCCGGCTTTCATCCGGCCCACGGCATGAACTGATATCTTCATCCTTGCCCCTATAAGCCGCTGATGCATGCGATGACATGCATCAAAACAAAGACGGCTTAGTGGAGGGTCTCTTCCTCGAGATCCGGCGCCTGCCACATCTTTTCAAGATTGTAGAATTCGCGGACCTCGGGGCGGAAGACATGAACGATGATGTCGCCCGAATCGATCAGGACCCAGTCGGCACCTGCCAAACCCTCGACGCGCGCCATGCCGAGTCCGGCATCCTTGAGCGCTTTGAGAAGATGATCGGCGACAGCCGAGACATGACGGTGCGATCGGCCCGAAGCGACGACCATGTAGTCGCCCAGACTCGATTTTCCCTGGATGTCGATGGAGACAATGTTTTCGGCCTTGGAGTCTTCCAGACTGGCAAGGACTGTCTTGATGGCACGGGACACGGCGTCGTCTACGCTGATCCTGGCCGGCGAAGGCATGATATCGGCCTTCTTCCGCAGTGCTGTTCTCAGTGTATTTCCTTTCGCAGCAAGAACAACCAAATCACCCTTAAAAGCAGGTGACGCCACTTAGATAGGCAGAGTTCCCTTACAGTTTCAAGACGCGACCTGCCTGGCACGAACGTATTCTCGGTCCTGTGGTTCCGCCGCACGCCGGAAAAGATCGGAACCCTCGCTTCCCGCACGGGTTATCGGCTGACCGACCAACCGGATTTTCAACATGCCGATCGACCCGCAAAACACACTTGCCGCCGTCCGGGCCGGCCTCGCGCAACTGAGCACGCTGATCGTTTCATACTCATTCTCGGCCATCGGCGCCGTCATCCTTTTGGTTGTCGGCTACATCATCGCTGGGCTTGCCGAACGTTCGATCTTCACCGGCCTCGGCCATATCCATGGCTTCGACCAAACGCTGCGCCATTTCTTCTCCAAGATCGTCCGCTATGCCATCCTGATCCTCGTCACCATCATGGTGCTTGGCCAATTCGGCGTGCAGACGGCGTCGATCATCGCCGCCATCGGCGCCATCGGCCTGGCCATCGGCCTGGCGTTGCAAGGCACGCTGCAGAACATCGCCGCCGGCATCATGCTTCTGGCGCTGCGGCCGTTCCGCATCGGCGAATCCGTCGAGGTCGGTTCGATTGCCGGCACAATCGAGGAGATCGGCCTGTTCGCGACCAAGCTCAGGACCGCCGAAGGGGTCTATATCCTGGCACCCAATTCGACGCTCTGGAATCAGCCGGTGCGCAACTTCACCCGCAATGGAGTTCGCCGCAGCGATATCACACTCTCGATCGGCTCCTGGAACGACATCGACCGCGCCCAGAAGACTTTGCTCGCCATTGCCGCCGCCGACCGGCGGGTGAAACGTGACCCGGCACCGATCGCTTTCGTCGCGACATTGGGCGACAGCACCGTGTCGATCGCCTTGCGCTACTGGACATCTTCGGCGGATTTCTTCGCCACCCAGACCGACCTCACCAAGCGTGCCAAGCAGCAATTCGACTCGGAAGGCATATCGATCCCGCGGCCGCCACCGGAAGCGCCGGCGCCGGAGGCCCGCCGGCAATGATCGGCCGCCTGCTCAGGATTGCCCATGAAACGGGCAAAGGGAGCGATAAGAGCGACATGACGGGGTGAGCGACTCACCCCTTCGCCAGCTTGCGGATCGCGCTCGACGACAGCGACGAACGCGGGCCGTGAATGAAGGTCCAGGCCGGCGCCTTCATGCGGGCAAGCCTCGGCGCATCCCCTTCGTCGACGCGGGCGTAGTCGAAGGTCTTGGCGACGACAGACGACAGGAACGACAACGTCGCGCCCGGGCGGTCGACGACGGCGATCGGGAAGGTCATGACGATCTCGCGCCAGCGCTGCCAGCGATGGAAATCGCGCAAACTATCCGCACCCATGATCCAGACGAAGTCGACGCCGGGATTGCGCGCCTTGACCAGCGCCAGCGCGTCGGCGGTGTAGCGCACATGATGCGCCGCCTCGAAAGCGGTGACCTTGATCTTGGGGTTCTTGGCGATCTGCTCCGACAGTTGCAGCCGTTCGCTGAGCGGCGCCAGCTCGCCCGTGCTCTTCAGCGGGTTGCCGGGCGTCACCATCCACCAGAGTTGGTCGAGCGCCAGGCGCCGGAGCGCAATCTCGGCGACCAGCGCGTGGCCCGCATGCGGCGGATTGAACGAGCCGCCGAACAGGCCGACGGCCAGCCCTTTTTCGGCATGCGGCATTTTGAGATAGTGGGAGGGGATTGCGGGTGGGGAAGGAGATAGCATTGCGCTAGACACCCCCCTCTGTCCTGTCGGACATCTCCCCCGCAAGGGGGGAGATCAGCAGTTTCGGCGAAGGTGTAAACCTTGCAGCGTTGAAGATTGGCGAAATCAGAAATGTCGGCCAATCTCCCCCCTTGCGGGGGAGATGTCCGGCAGGACAGAGGGGGGTGGCTGGGCGCAAGCTTCAGGCCCTTCGGGCGAAAGACGTCACGGCCTCACCTGTCCGGATCCGCGCACGCGGTATTTGAACGAGGTCAGCTGCTCGACGCCGACCGGTCCGCGCGCGTGCATCTTGCCGGTGGCGATACCGATCTCGGCGCCCATGCCGAACTCGCCGCCGTCGGCGAACTGCGTCGAGGCGTTGTGCAGCAGGATCGCCGAATCGATCTCGTTGAAGAACCGCTCGACCGCTTGCGCATCCTCGGCGACGATCGCCTCGGTGTGATGTGAGGAGAACGTCTCGATGTGTTCGACCGCACCACCGACACCGTCGACCAGCTTCACCGCGATGATGGCGTCGAGATATTCGGTCACCCAGTCGAGGTCAGTGGCAGGCTTGGCATCGGAGAATATCTTCAGCACTTCGGCATCGGCATGGATTTCGCAGCCGGCCGTACGAAGTGCGTCGAGGATCGGCACCAGATGCGTGGAGGCAACCGCGCGGTCGATCAGCAGCGTCTCGGCGGCGCCGCAAACGCCGGTACGCCGCATCTTGGCGTTGACGGCGATCCGCACCGCCATATCGAGCTTGGCCGAGCGGTCGATGTAGAGATGGCAGATGCCTTCGAGATGGGCAAAGACCGGCACCCGGGCCTCGCTCTGCACCCGCCCGACAAGGCTTTTGCCGCCGCGCGGGATGATGACGTCGAGCGTACCGTCCAGCCCCTTCAGCATCTCGCCGACCGCAGCGCGGTCCGTGGTCGGCACCAGTTGGATGGCGTCTTCCGGCAGGCCGGCTTTCCTCAGCCCTTCGACCAGGCAAGCATGGATGGCGGCCGAAGAATTGAGCGAATCCGAGCCGCCGCGCAGAATCACCGGATTGCCGGCCTTGAGACACAGCGCACCGGCATCCGCCGTGACGTTCGGCCGGCTCTCGTAGATGACGCCGATGACGCCGAGCGGCGTGCGCACGCGCTCGATATGCAGGCCGTTCGGCCGGTCCCATTGCGCGACCACGTCGCCGACCGGATCGCGCAGAGCAGCGATCTCCCTCATGCCTTCTGCCATGGCTAGAATGCGCGCCGGATCGAGCTTCAAGCGGTCCATGAAGGATCCGGAAAGCCCGGATTCCCGACCATTCGAGACGTCGATGGCGTTGGCCTCGAGGATATCCTGCTGACGAGCAATGATCGCTTCCGCCATGGCGAGGAGCGCAGCATTCTTGGCGGCGGTCGTGGCAATGGCCAGCGGTCGGGCGGCAGCGCGGGCGCGGCGGCCGATATCGGCCATCAGTGCGACGGTGTCATCCCCGGATTTTTCATGCAGTTTCAGCATGGCTCATCCTCCGCTTACATCGCCACCGGCCAGTACTTGGTCGCTAGCCCCTACTTGGGCACCAGAATGACTCACCACAAGGTCGTCGCGGTGGATCATCGCCGAACGTGCCTCGTAGCCGAGCACGGTTTCGATCTCGGCCGTCTTCAGGCCAGCGATCCTTACGGCATCGGCGGCATCATAGGCAACCAGCCCGCGCGCGATCTCGCGGCCTTCGGGAGACAGGATCGCCACCGTGTCGCCGCGCGAGAAATTGCCGCTGACCAGCTTGACGCCGGCCGGCAGCAGCGACTTGCCTGACAGAAGCGCGCCAATGGCGCCGGCATCGACCGTCAGCCGGCCGGCCGGTTCGAGTTGGCCGGCGATCCAGGTCTTGTAGCCCTTGACCGGGTTGCTGCTCGGCCGGAAGAAGGTGGCGCGCTCGCCCCGCTCGATCGCCATCAGCGGCGACAGCCGCGTGCCGGACGTGATGATCATCGCGGTGCCGGCGGCGGTGGCGATCTTGCCGGCATCGAGCTTCGTCCGCATGCCGCCGCGCGACAGCTCTGAAGCAGCAGCCCCCGCCATCGCTTCGATGTCCGATGTGATCCGATCGACCACCGGAATGAACTTTGCATGGGGATCGCGTGCCGGCGGCGCCGTGTAAAGCCCGTCAATGTCGGAAAGCAGCACCAAAAGATCGGCGCCCATCATGGTGGCGACGCGAGCCGCCAGCCGGTCATTGTCGCCGTAGCGGATTTCGGAGGTGGCCACCGTGTCGTTCTCGTTGATGACCGGCACCGCCTTCATCTTGAGCAGCGTCGAGATCGTCGCCCGCGCATTGAGATAACGGCGGCGTTCCTCGGTGTCGCCGAGCGTCAGCAGGATCTGGCCCGATTTCAGATTGCCCTTGCCAAGCGCATCCGACCAGGCGCCGGCCAGAGCGATCTGCCCCACCGCTGCCGCGGCCTGGCTTTCCTCGAGCTTCAGGGCACGTTTGCCGAGGCCAAGGATGGTGCGGCCAAGTGCGATGGCGCCGGAGGAAACGACGAGGATTTCTGCGCCGCCCTGGGCCAGCAAGGCAATATCGTCGGCGAGCGAGGCCAGCCAGTCGCGCTTCAGGCCCGTCGAGCGGTCGACGAGCAGCGCCGAGCCGATCTTGACGGTGATGCGCCGATATTTTTTCAGCGACTGCATGGCCTATTTGTCCCAGCGCGTCTCGACCGGCGCGGCGATCCGCTCACGCGCCTCGGCCACCACCGACATCAGCGCCCGCAGCACCGCCTCGACGCCTTCGCCGGTAACCGCCGACAACAGCATCGGCGCGCGGCCGGCGGCGCGCTTCAGCGAAGCCAGCTTCTTCTTGCGTGCCTCGGCGTCGAGCGTGTCGACCTGGGAAAGCGCGACGATCTCGACCTTGTCTGCCAGGCCATGGCCATAGGCCTCGAGCTCGGCGCGCACGGTCTTGTAGGCCTTGCCGGGATCTTCCTCCTGGGCCGAGACCAGATGCAGCAGCACGCGTGTGCGCTCGACATGGCCGAGGAAGCGGTCGCCGATTCCGACGCCCTCATGCGCGCCTTCGATGAGGCCCGGAATGTCGGCGATGACGAACTCGCGCGCATCGATGCGGGCAACGCCGAGGCCGGGATGCAGCGTCGTGAATGGATAGTCGGCGATCTTCGGCTTGGCCGCGGTGACGGCAGCGAGGAATGTCGACTTGCCGGCATTCGGCAGCCCGACCAGCCCGGCATCGGCGATCAGCTTCAGCCGCAGCCAGATGTTGAGCTCTTCGCCCGGCAGGCCGGGATTGGCGCGGCGCGGTGCCTGGTTGGTCGAGGTCTTGAAATGCTGGTTGCCGAAACCGCCATTGCCGCCCTTGGCAAGCAGAAAGCGCTGGCCGACCACGGTCAGGTCGCAGATCAGCGTCTCGTTATCTTCCTCGAACACCTGCGTTCCGGCCGGCACTTTCAGCGTGATGTCGGCACCCTTGGCGCCGGTCATGTTGCGGCCCATGCCATGGACGCCGGTCTTGGCCTTGAAATGCTGCTGGTAGCGATAGTCGATCAGCGTGTTCAGCCCGTCGACCGCCTCCACCCAGACATCGCCGCCACGGCCGCCGTCGCCGCCGTCCGGCCCGCCGAACTCGATGAATTTTTCGCGCCGGAACGACACCGAACCGGCGCCGCCGTCACCGGAGCGTATGTAGACTTTGGCTTGATCGAGAAATTTCATGGGATTTCGCAGTTTCTAATAGTGGCTTTGCGGCATTGCTCTAAACCTTGGGCCTTGCTCTAAACGAAGGCGCGGCGAAGGGCGAGGCCGTTTTATGACAATGGCCGGCGGCCGGAGAGATGTTGGAATGAAGCTTGTAACGTACAACATCCAGTACGGCATCGGTCTCGACGGGCAGTACGAACTCGGCCGCATCGCTGACGCTGTGCGCGGCGCCGATGTGATCGCTCTGCAGGAGGTGACCCGCAACAACCCCAGGAACGGCGGCCGCGACATGGTCGTCGAGATCGGCGAGGCGCTGCCCGATTACTTCGCCGTCTATGGCAGCAATTTCGAAGCCAACATCGGCTCCCACATCGAGAATGGCCACGCTATCACCAAGACCTTCCAGCTCGGCAATATGATGCTGTCGAAGACGCCAATTCATCTGTCGCGCAACCTGCTTTTGCCGCGCAGCCGCAGCTTCGAGATGATGAACTTCCAGCGTGGCGCGCTGGAAGCGCTGATCGAGACACCGCTGGGTTTCATCCGCTTCTATTCCATCCATCTCGATCACCGCAGCCCGGTCGAACGCGCCAGGCAGATCCAGTTCCTGCGCCGGCGCCTGCTGAACTATGCACTCGAAGGCGGCGCGCTGTCTGGCGTCGCCGAGATCGGCCTGCCGGAATTGCCGCATCCCGAAGCCTTTGTCGGCATGGGCGATTTCAACATGCTGGCCGGCTCGCCCGAATATGTCGAACTCGCCGGCCGGCCGGACCACGAATTCGGCATGCCGCTGACCGCCGATTTCGCCGTCGATGCCGCCTTGCGCCTGAACGCCGCCGCCGACGATCTCGTCAGCTGGGTCGACCCCAAACAACCCACTGACCCCAACCGCCACAAGCGCATCGACTACATCTTCACCAGCGCTTCGCTTGCCAAATCCCTGCGGCGCCTGTGGGTCGATCGAAAGGCCATCGGTTCGGACCACCTGCCGGTCTGGGTCGAACTGGGCTGACCCAAGTTGCCTCCCATTGGTCTCGCGCCGTACCCGATGTGTGTCGAGATTCAGGTCAGGCCGCGCCGAGAATAGTGGCTTCTGAGAACCGGAGCGGAGCGTACTTCTCGTACGCGAGCACCGGAAGCGAAGGAAGCCGCCATTCGCAGGCCGGCCTCACCTGAATATCGGCACACATCAAAAATGCACCCAGTTTCTGAGGCTGGTCCAGGTCTTCCTGTCGAGCCTGTAGCGCTCGACCGGCACCTGGCCGGCGACAATCGAGTTCAGCATGCCCTGGCCGGCATACTGGAAGCCGCACTTGTGGATGACGCGGCGCGATGCCGGATTGATCACCCGCGTCGAGGCATGCAGCACCTGGATTGACGTCCTCTGGAAGGCGAGGTCGACCAGCGCATGCGCTGCTTCGGTCGCATAGCCCTTCTTCCAGTAGGGCTCGCCGATCCAGTAGCCGAGTTCCAGCCCACGATCGGTGGTGTTGAGCCCCGCGCAACCGACGAACGTGTCGGTGCCGGCCAGAGTCAAGGCATAGGCGATGCCGGCCCGGCGCGACTTGGTCATGGCGAGGAAGGCGCGCGCCTCGGCCTCGCCATAGGGGTGCGGCATGCGGGCCAGCATTTCGGCGACATGACGGTTGTCGGCAAGCTCGACCAGCTGCGCGATGTCGCCTTCGTGCGGCGCCCGCATCACCAGTCGCTCGGTGACCAGCACCGGGCAGTCTATCGCATAACTTTCGTCTTCTGAGTCTTCCGCTTCGGCAACCATTTGAAGTCCTCCAGGCACAAGAAAAAAGGGAGATGGAAACCCATCTCCCCTGATCCTTTTCCTGGCTTTGCCAGACACCGGTCCCGAGATGGGCGCCGGTGTTCTAGTGCGGAACCGGCTACTCCGCGGCTTTGGTAATCGGGTTGACCGATACGTAGGTTCGGCCGTTGGCTTTTTTGTTGAACGTCACGGCGCCGGTCTCGAGCGCAAAAAGCGTGTGGTCAGTACCCATGCCGACATTGACGCCGGGATGCCACGTGGTGCCGCGTTGACGAATGATGATGTTGCCCGGGATGACGGCTTCGCCGCCGAACTTCTTCACGCCCAGACGCTTGGAATGCGAGTCGCGACCGTTGCGCGACGAGCCGCCAGCTTTCTTGTGTGCCATCTAACTAACTCCGTTGCGCCGCAAGGCGCCTAAAAGGCGTTATGAACGCGTTCGCGTTCCGTTTCAAGTCCGATCCGGCGAGCTAATCGCCAGAAAAATCACTTCGCCGCCAATTCCTTGGCCTGCTCGCGCCAGTCCTTGATCTGGTCGGCGCTGAAGGGCATGTGCTCGTCGATCTTGGCGACATCCTTGTCGGTCAGCTTGGCGAGCTGGGCAAAGGTGATGATGCCCTGCTCGGCGAGATCCTTGGCTGCGACCGGGCCGATGCCCTTGATCACGGTCAGATCGTCCGGCTCGCCCTTCGGCGCCTTGAACAGCGGTGCCGCCGCGGTCTCGGCTGCCTTTGTCTCGGCGGCCTTGGCCTTGGGCTCCTTCTTCGGCGCGGCTTCCGCCTTCGCTTCCGTGGCTGCCTCTGCCTTGGCTTCCTTCTTCGGCGCCTTGACCGCTGCAGTCTTGGTCGGCTTGGCGCCACCCAGCAGGATCTCGGAGATCCGCACGGTGGTCAGAAGCTGGCGATGGCCGATCTTGCGGCGCGAATTCTGCCGGCGGCGCTTCTTGAAGGCGATGACGGTGCGGTTCTTGCCCTGCTCTACGACTTCGGCGGTAACCACCGCGCCATCGACGAACGGCGCGCCGAACGTGACATTTTCGCCCTCGCCATGCGCGAGAACATGGCCGATCTCGACCATATCGCCGACCGCGGCTTCGACTTTTTCGATCTTCAGGAGATCGTTGGCGGCAACGCGATACTGCTTGCCACCCGTTTTAATGACTGCGAACATTTTTTGCCTTTCGCTGTTCGGTCGGCCTTGATGAACCGCCTCTGGCGGTTCAGCCGTCTTTTTGTCAGTCTGCGGGTTCAAAAAACAAGCGGCGCGGAAGAACCCCCCCACGCCGATTGCGCGCTGTCCCTAACCGAAGGTTGAGTGCGAGTCAAGGCAAACAGCCGCCTCATTGCCGAGACTGTCAATGGCGGGCACGGACCGTGCCGTGCCCGCAGGACCACGCACATCACAATCGCCTGCAGGCGAGGATGCCGGGAACCCGTGTGGGCTCGCCCCCAAACGCCAGTGTTAATCCGCCGCTTGTCCGGCAAGCCAAATTACTCACGGATTTGGCCTTGTAACCTCCCCGTTCAGCCGTTATCTAGTGCGCCGCGCCGGCAACGGCCGACCATGACCGCGGAGAGGTGGCAGAGTGGTCGAATGCACCGCACTCGAAATGCGGCATGGGTGCAAGCCCATCGGGGGTTCGAATCCCTCCCTCTCCGCCAGGGTCTCTGACTCCAACAGACCTATGTCCATCTCCTGACGCATTGGCCAGCGAAAGAGAAGGACAGGCCGAAGGACGACACGGCGCGCGATATCCTGGCCGCCGATGCAGATCTTACGGCCAAACCCCTGAAACGATCGGCGCTGGAGGATGGCTATGTCACCATCGTCAAGACGATCATCCGTTCCAAGATCACCGAGCTGGACTACCCGGACCCGCTTTCGGGCGTAACACTTTTTTTTACCCGGATACCGCAGCCCCGCGCGAGTCAGCGGAGCCGCTTAGCTCCGACCAGATCAGCCGCATTTTCCGCAAGGGCGTTGGGGGAGGCTTGCTGGACGAGACTATGTTGCCGCTGCTCGGCCACCTGACCGGGCGCCTGTCCAGCACTGCCATTGTCGCAGATCTATTTATGAGCGCAATCGATCGCCTCCTACCATTTACCAATGTCAGCTTCATGATCCATAGGCACAGTCTTGAGGTCAGATGCGATGGCGGAGCGCCTCAACGATCACCGCCATCGCAGGCGAGGGCTGTCGCCTGCTCGGGTAGTAGAGGTGATAGCCCGCAAATGGCGGACTCCAGTCGTCAAGCACGAGCCTAAGGCATCCCTTGGCGACGTGGTGGCTGACGAGGTTTTCCGGGACATAGGCGATCCCGAACCCGCTTATCGCAGCCTCGATCATGGGAAGGGACGAATTGAAGGTGAGTTGGCCTTCCACCCGCACACGAAGGTCGCGGCCATCCCTGGCGAATTCCCAGGCATATAACCCGCCGAATGTCGCCTGCCGCATATTGATGCAATCATGATCGACCAGATCCTGGGGTGCGGTCGGAACCGGATGGCGGGAAAAGTACTCCGGCGAAGCCACGGCCACGAGCCGCCAATCCGGCCCGATCCGCACTGCGATCATATCCCTGTCGATGCTCTCACCAAGCCGTACGCCTGCGTCGAAGCGCTCCTCCACAATGTTCTTCAAGCCGTTGTCGCTGTAGAGCTCGACGCACACGTCAGGATAGTCGCCGAGCAAGGGCTGCAGCTTCGGCCAGACGGTCGTCTGGAGCGCATGATCGGACAGCGTGATACGGACCGTTCCGGAGGGTTTGTCGCGAAAGGCCACCAGGCTTGCGAGGTCGGCTTCGATTTCCTCGAAGCGGGGAACAAGCGATTGGAAAAGTCGCTCGCCGGCCTCGGTCGGAGCGACGCTCCGCGTCGTACGCGTCAGCAGGCGGACGCCAAGACGAGCTTCAAGCTCCTTGATTGTCGAACTCAGGGTCGACTGCGAGGTTCCGAGCTTGGCCGCTGCCTTGGTGAAGCTGCGCTCCCGCGCGACCGCCACGAACCATAGCAGATCCTTCATGCCATCGCGCTGCATAGGGCACCTCCGGTCGAACATTTATATCATGAGCAGATAAGTCCATGCGAATTACTTGGTCTAATAGAATGGGTTCCTCTGCAATATCTTCTGGCACGGCGACGGGGATTGGCGGCTGATCAGCCCGGTCGCCCAGCAAGGATGCCAATTATGGAAACGACGTACGACACAAGGCTTGTCGAAGACCGCGCCGCATGGGGCGCCGTGTTGTCGATGGCGCTGTGTGTTTTCGTGCTCATCGCGTCGGAATTCATGCCGGTCAGCCTGCTGTCGCCGCTAGCGGCCGATCTCGGCATAACCGAGGGCCGCACGGGACAGGCGATCTCGATTTCGGGCGCTTTCGCCGTCGTGACCAGCCTATTGGTCGCCGGCCTCACGCGCCGGATCGACCGCCGGCTGGTCGTGACCGGCTTCACCCTTCTCCTCATCGTGTCCGGGTTGGCTGTCACCTTCGCGCCGAACTACGCGTTTCTCATGGTCGGCCGGGCGCTGCTCGGCATCGCGATCGGCGGATTCTGGTCGATGTCGACCGCGATCGTCATGCGCCTCGTGCCGCAAGACATGGTTCCGAAGGGTCTCGCCATGCTAAACGCCGGCAATGCCATTGCGGCCACCATCGCCGCGCCGCTGGGCAGTTTTCTTGGCGCCTATGTCGGCTGGCGCGGCGCCTTTTTCCTCGTCGTGCCATTTGGGCTCCTGGCGCTGGTCTGGCAGTGGATAAGCCTGCCGGCGCTGCCCCCGCGCCAGAGGAAGCGTCCAGGCAATCCGCTGGCGCTGCTCGGCCGTCTTCCTGTCGCCATCGGCATGGCGTCGATCATGATGCTGTTCATGGGCCAGTTCGCGCTCTTTACCTATCTTCGGCCCTTCCTCGAGAGCGTCACCCGGCTCGACATCGCCGCGCTTTCGGCGATCCTGCTGGCGATGGGGCTGGCCGGGGTGCTCGGCACATGGTGCGTCGGCCGGCTTTTGCGCACGCGCCTGTTCAGCGTCCTCATCGTCATCCCGCTGGTCATGGCCGCGCTGGCCGCTGCGCTCATCGCCCTCGGTGCCTTCCCGGTTCCCACGGCGCTGCTGCTCGTTGCCTGGGGTTTCTTCGGCACGGCCGCGCCCGTTGGCTGGGGCACGTGGCTCAGCCGCACGTTGCCGGACGACGCGGAGGCCGGCGGCGGGCTGCAGGTGGCAGTCATCCAGCTCGCCATCACCGGCGGCGCCGCCATCGGCGGCACGCTCTTCGATACGGTCGGCTGGCGGGGAGCGTTCACTCTAGGCGCGGTGCTGCTCTGTGGATCGGCGCTCGCCGCCCTTGCCGCATCGCATATGGCCCGGAGGTCTTTGCCATGACCATCGAGCGTGCGCCGCTCAGCCGCCGGACATTGCTCGGCGCCGCGCTCGCGGTGGCGGCCCTGCCTCGCGCAGCCGCCAGCCAAGAAGGCGAAGCCCCAGTCAGCCAGGAGCCAACTGACATGAAGATCAGGATGATTTTCAACGGCCGTACCATGACCGCCACGCTCTACGACAATCTGTCGGCGCGGGATTTCTTTTCCATGCTGCCGCTCGATCTCGAGATCGAGGACTACGCGCATAACGAGAAGATCGCCTATCTGCCGCGCAAGCTGACGGAGAAGGGAAGTGGTCCGTTCGCCAACGAGCAGCCCTACGACCTCTACTATTTCATGCCGTGGGGCAACCTGGCCATGTTCTACGCCGACTATCGCCATCCCGGGCTGATCAGGCTCGGCCGCTTCGATGAGGGCGAGCAGGCCCTGCACATTCGCGGCGAGTTCCCGCTTCGCATCGAACGCATTTGAGGACACAAGGACATCACCATGGACATTCTTCGCGCAGGCACAAGGCCTTCCGGCAAGGGGCCGACCGGCTGGTTCACTGGCACGGTGCGGATCGATCCGCTCTTCAATCCCTTCGATGCCGGGCGGGTCCAAGGCGCGCAGGTGACCTTCGAGCCCGGCGCCCGCACCGCCTGGCACACCCATCCGCTCGGCCAGACGCTGATCGTCGTCTCCGGCCTTGGCCGCGTGCAACGCGAGGGTGGCCCGGTCGAGGAAATCCGTCCAGGCGACGTCGTCTGGTTCGCGCCCGGCGAAAAGCACTGGCACGGCGCGTCGCCTCAGACCGCCATGACCCACATTGCCGTCCAGGAGGTCAAGGACGGCAAGGTCGTGGACTGGCTGGAACATGTCAGCGACGCCGACTACGGCGCCTGACCTTCTCCACTCGAAAGGAACCGAAATGCTCGCAACCGTTCTTCACAAACCGGGCGACATCCGCTGCGAGGAATCGCCGATCCGAAAATCATGCGGCCGACGGACGCCATCATCAAGCTGTCGGCAAGCTGCATCTGCGGCTCGGACCTGTGGCCCTATCGCGGATTGCAGCCGGTCGACGGCCCGATGCATATGGGCCACGAATATTGTGGCATCGTCATCGAGGTCGGCGCAGAGGTGCGCACGGTCCGTCCCGGCCAGTTCGTCGTCGGCTCGTTCTGCCTCTCCGACAATACTTGCCCGCATTGCCGCTTCGGCTTCCAGTCGTCCTGTGTGCAGCGCGAGTTCATGTCGGGCGCGCAAGCGCCTTACGCCCGCGTGCCCTTGGCGGATGGCACACTGGTCGCCACCGCTGAGGTGCCGCCGGCCGAACTCATTCCTGACCTGCTGGCTGTGTCCGATGTGCTCGGCACCGGCTGGTATGCAGCCGATGCAGCCGAGGTCCGAGAAGGATCGACGGTGGTGGTGGTCGGCGACGGTGCGGTCGGCCTGATGGGCGTGCTTGCGGCCAAGGAGATGGGCGCCGAGCGCATCATCGCCATGAGCCGGCACGCCAGCCGCCAAAAGCTCGCCCGCGAATTCGGCGCCACTGATATCGTGGCCCAGCGTGGCGAGGAAGGCGTCGCCCGCATAAAGGAACTCACCAAGGGCGTTGGCGCGGACTCGGTGCTGGAATGCGTCGGCACGGCGGAATCCTTCGACCAGGCGCTGGCCTGCTCTCGCCCCGGCGGCACCATCGGCTATGTCGGCGTGCCGCACGGCGTGAGCTTCGACGGCCAAAAACTATTCTTCGGCCAGAAGCGTATGTTGGGCGGCCCGGCGCCGGTGCGCCGCTTCCTGCCCGACCTTATGGACCGTGTGCTCAAGGGCGTGATCAAGCCCGGCAAGGTCTTCGACCTCAAGCTGCCGTTGGCCGAGGTCGCTGAAGGCTACCGCGCCATGGACGAGCGGCGCGCCATCAAGGTCATGCTTTCCGTGTGAGCGAAGATTGGGCGGACGGCCTGTTCGCGCCCACAAATCAGAAAAGGAACAACGCATATGACGATGAGATTGAAGATAGCCGCCCTGGCGCTTGCGCTTTCGGTCGCCACGCCGGCTTTCTCCCAAGAGTCCCCGATCATCGGCGCATGGCGCATGAGGTCGCTCGAGGCCGGCGCCGATGGAAACCTCAAGCCCGTGCCATATTCCGGCCAGGTCATCTTCACCGAGTCCGGCACCCTCTCGGTGCAGGCCCAGAATCCCGACGCTGAGGCGCCGGACACGCCTTACACGGCGAATGGCTACGAAGCCTATTACGGGCCGGTCGCCATCAACGACCAGGACAAGACCTTCGTCATCACGATCGAGTCCTCCCTGGTCCGCAACCTTGTCGGGAAGAGCATGAAACGCAAATTCGAAGTCTCGGACAACAAACTGGTCCTCACGCCGGACAATCCGGCCGAGGGCTGGCGCGTGACCTACGAACGTTACTGATCGGAACAGCCGGCTGTCAAAGTGTTATCGGTGGTCACAAATGGCGCGGACTTCAAATCGAAATGGCGCGATAGCGGAACTGGTGCCAATCATGGCGGCTGTTTTCGCCCGCTTCCTCCTGGTCGGCTTGGCGCTACCCGTCCTGCCGCTGCATCTTCACCAGCAACTCGGCTTCTGCCCCTTCGCAGTCGGGCTGGTGACGGGCAGCCAGTTCGTCGCCTCGA
The DNA here is from genome assembly GCF_040318715.1 of Mesorhizobium sp. M1050. Lineage (NCBI taxonomy): Bacteria > Pseudomonadati > Pseudomonadota > Alphaproteobacteria > Hyphomicrobiales > Phyllobacteriaceae > Mesorhizobium > Mesorhizobium sp. M1050. Next base: position 75,428 of record NZ_JAMYMV010000021.1, read on the forward strand.
TGCTGTCGCGCATTGGAGCCGGAAATTATGCCGATGGGCGCGGCGGCAAGCGGGCCGTCATCGTCGGCCTCATTGCCGCTGCCCTGGCGGGGTTCATTTATCTCGGCTCGCTGGCATTGCTCGACCGACCGGTAGCGTCCGCATCGGCGCTCTTCGCCGGCCGGGCGGTACTAGGCGCGTCTGAGAGCTTCATCATCACCGGCGGTGTCGCCTGGGGCCTTTCCCTTGCGGGCGGACAGAACTCCGGAAAGATCATAGCCAGGGTGGGCATGGCGATGTTCGCGGCGCTCGCGCTAGGCGCGCCGATCGGATCTGCGCTTTACGCGGCGAGCGGCTTCGCCGCGATCGCACTCGCGACGGTCGGCCTGCCGCTTGCGACGCTGCTTGCCATCCTGCCTATGCGTGGCACCAGTCTCGCAGCGAGCGCCGCGCGACAGTCATGGGCGAGCGTGGCGCAAGCGGTCTGGCTTCCCGGCGTCGGAGCTGCTTTCAGCAGCCTTGGCTATGGCGCGATCCTTTCCTTTGGCGCGCTGCTCTTTGCTGAACGCGGCTGGCAGCCGGTCTGGCTTCCCTTCACCGCTTATGCCGCGTCGCTGATCGCGGCAAGGCTTTGCTTCGGCCACCTGCCTGACAAGTTGGGGGGCGCGCGCGTCGCCGTGATCTTCGTGGCGGTCGAAGCGGCTGGGCTGATGCTGATCTGGCTTGCGCCCGGGCCTTTTCTCGCCGCCATCGGAGCGGGCCTGACTGGCCTTGGCTACTCGCTGGTCTATCCCGGTTTCGGTGCCGAGGCCGTAAGCCGTCTTCCGCAACGCAGCCGCGGCCTGGCCATGGGACTCTACACCGTCTTCCTCGACGTGGCGCTCGGCTTCGGCAGTCCGGCGCTCGGCTTGGTCGCCGCGTCGGCCGGGCTGCAATTCGTCTTCTTCGCCGTCGCGGCGGCGACGCTTCCGGCGTTGGGCATCGCTCTGCTGCTGGGTCGCCGTAGCGCTCCACTATAGCTAGTCTGTGCTCGAGATGTCGCGCAACCACGATCGCTCCCGCTTCGGGCGACGTCTGCTTCCGAGCAATGGCAAGACCGAAGTCTACGTAAGCCGACCGATGTGACGGGCCAGCGCCTCAAATTCCGGCCGGACTTGATCGATTTCCAATTTGGCGTCCGAAGGCGCGTGCAACGTCACGCTGGGAAATTCCGCAATCAGGGCAGGTCCGGTGCGGGCTCGGAGGGTCTCGGCTGCCTGTTTGAAAGTGGTGGCGTTATAGGCCAACTTGCCGTCGAACATCACGGTGATCGTCTTTGCCGCCGCAGCCATCTCTTTCATCGAGGCCTGGCGAGCCTCGATGAACACATCACGGCGGGTAGCGGCGACTACCGCAGAGGCGCAGGCAAGCGACAGGATTCCCTATGATGGCTGCTCGTCTCATTGTTGGCACATGGGTAGTGCGTCCCGATGTAGATTCTCGACTGCCATGATGAAGAGAGCGATCGTCCGGCGCGGGGGGGCCTTGCATCGCAAAGACCACAACGATCGCTCCGGTGGCTGTTGCGTCAGCCGGCCTCTGTTGCTTTGCTTTCGAGGAATCGCTTGCGTCTCATTTTCGACGAGATTTGCCAAACCGCCACGCCTGCAAGAATAAGACCAGCGACGCCTTCGATGGCCCGCGAAATGGCATCGAACAGGCGTGGCCGCCTATCGAAAAAATGCACCAGGCGCTCGCGAAACAGGATCGACAGCACCGCAACGCAAGACAACGTCAGCGCCACGCCGGCCATCATGGTAATTGCAAACAGTATGCCGGCGACCGGAACGCCTCTGGACATCGCAAAGGTCATCACGAAAAGCGTCAGCGGGCATGGGATCAAGCCGGCCATGACGCCGACGGCCTCGCCCTCATGCTTGTGGTGTTGGCCGTGGCTCCACGCGCGCCAGAGCATCCAAACGCCGATCAGGCCAAGCAGGCCCCGACTGACGTCTTCCAGTAGCGGGGCACGGCCAACACTGCCCAGGGCAATCGATACCGAAGGCAACGAGATCGCCGCGATCAGAACCGCGATCGTCACATGCGTGAAGGAAAGTGTCAGCGATACCAGAAGCCCACGCCGGACACTGGCATCCGATCCGGCGAGATACGTGGCCAGGACCGCCTTGCTGTGGCCAGGCGTCAGCGCATGTGCCGCGCCGAACAGAACGCCCATCGGCAGAAAGGCCGTGAAGGCCAGCCAATCGCCGCCGGCCGAAAGCAGTTTGATCTGCTCGGCCAGTGCCAGGTAGATCGTGCGTTGGAACTCGACAAGGGTTTGGAACATCAGGCTGGAACCGGCCTCATTCTCAGGTCAATTCATGGCGCATGGCGAAGATTCACTTTCGGGTTCTTGTTCCAGCTGGCATTGCAAGCAGGCCGAATTGGGACATGCCCCCTGCCTATACGTGGCTCTTTCTTCAGAACAGGTCGCCATTCAGCCAGCCTTGGCATGATCACGGCGCGGCCGGCGACGCCAAGCCTGATTGGTCCTTGTTCGTCGTCGCGCGAATGTAATTCAGGTTCTTGGTTCCGACGGCGCCGATATCGCCGACCTGGAATCCGCTCTCGGTCAACAGCGAGGCGACCGATTGCATGTCAACATGACCATGCTTGTGGAGCCTGGGCAATCCAGACTTGCGCACCGGCCTGCCGAAATCGATGAGCAACAGCCGGCCTGCTGGCTTCAGGACGCGTGCCGCCTCGCAGATGAAGGCCGATCGAACGGGCTTCGACAGGTGATGTAGCATCAGCGTGCCGACGACGATGTCGAATTGCGCGTCCTTGAAGGGAAGCTCCTGCGCCGTCCCGTTGACGAAAGTCAGATCGAGACCTGACCGCTCGGCCTTGGCGCGCGCCCTATCGATCATTTCGGCCGATGCGTCGACGCCGGTGACGCTTCCGCCCGAACCGACCAGCCGCTTCGCGGCAATGGCAAGGGTTCCCGTGCCGCAGGCGACATCGAGCACCGCTTCGCCGGGCTGGAGTTTTGCCGGGCGAAGCATGAGCTCGCGAAACCGGCCCTCGCGGCCAAAGGTCAGAACGCGCGCAAGCAAGTCATAGGCCGCCGCCCGGTGCAGGACGATGCCGATGCCCCTGTCGCTCGCGCCGTGCGCAGCGTTGCCGACCAGCCCCCGGTGACGCAGGCTGCCCCACAGCGCCAATCCCGCGATCACGGCGAGGACGAGGCCGTGGAATGCCGCCGTCCAGGCACCGGCCTGAATATAGCCCATGCCCAATTTGGCGAGGACGAGGAAGCCGGCGACCAGCGAGAGCTTGGCAAGCAGGGCCAACGCAATCACCCTCTTGCGCGAATGCGATCCGTTACCGGCGTGATGATCAGATGAGTGCATGTCTGGCGACCTTCTGCTTCATTGCGGCATGCCCAAATCCGATTTGAGCTCCTGGACTTGGCGTATCATAATGGACACAATGTCTGGAAATGCTGTTGTCGGACACCGGACCGCCGAATGTCCGAAACCGGCCACTGCAGAGGGCCATGACCATGAAAATCGAACGTGCGGGCGAGCGGAACACGATCGATCGACGCGTTGCGCGGACGCGCGGCCTGCTGCAGGACGCGCTCATCGCCCTGATCCCGGAGCAGGGATATGCCGCCATCACCGTCGATGACATTTGCCAGCGGGCCAATGTTGGCAGGTCGACCTTCTATACCCACTATGCCGACAAGGATGCTCTGCGCAGCGCGACCATCGAGGCGCATCTGCGGTCGATAGGCCGCAGGCGCGAGGCGGCAAGTCAAGAAACAGGTAGCCGCCTGTTCGAGTTCAGCCTGCCCATGTTCGAGCACGCTCATGCATTCCGACCGCTTCACCACGCATTGCTTGCAAGCAGCGGCGATACGATCCACGACGAATTGCGTGAGCGTATCCGGCGAGCCGTCCGGGAAGAACTCGTCGACAAACGGATCGGCGATCGCGGCATGCCTGCGGAATTCGCAATTCAGTTCATCGCCGGCGCATTTCTTGCGGTCCTCGCCTGGTGGGTCGCCACCGACATGAACCTTTCACCGGCACAGGCAGACGACCTGTTCCAGAGGATGGCGGGAAAAGGCATCGGCGCCTGATCATTGGCACACTGGTCAAGCGATCGCCAGAACGTCGCACCTGCGAAATGACATAGGGCGCTCCGCTCATGGTGGTTCGGGCCGCGGGCCTGCTATGGACCTTCCCGCCGTTCCTCAGGCGGGCGAACCTTGCGGAACATCGCAAGCAGAAGCATATCGTAGACAATCTTCAAGGCGCCGGCGATCAGCAGCGGCCAACCGAAACCGGACATTGCGAGCAGCGAGCCGGCAAGCATCGGGCTGGCGGCTGCCGCGAGGCTGCGCGGGACAGCGGTGACACCCGCGGCCGCGGCCCGCTCACCAGGCGATACCACGGCCATGACGTAGGAGGTGCGGGTCGGTACATCCATCTGCGACAAAGCGCTCCTGATCAGCAGAAGTGCGATAACGGGACCGAGGCTCGACATGAAGGGGATGAGCAAAAGGCAAAGACTGGATGGCAGGTGTGTGAACACCATCGTGTTCACCAGCCCGATCCGTTTAGAGATTTGCACGGCCACCAGATACGACCCACCCGAAAGGATACCCGTCAAGAAGAAGATTGCGCCCGTCGCGGGGAGCGATAGCCCGAACCGTTGGAAAAGCCAAAGAGCCATCAACGACTGGACCACGAAACCGCCCGCAAAAGCGTCAAGGCTGAAAAGTGCAGCGAGCGTGAGGACGATGGTTCGAGATTTGCGTAGTGGTTCCGCCGGTACCGCTCTCGCATCGAGCGGCTCATCCGGCAGTTTCCGATAAAGGAGCAGCGCTCCGAGTCCCAGAAAGGCATAAAGCAGGAAGGCGATCTGGAGAGCTTGCTTGATGTCCAGGCCGACAACCTGTCGGAGAATGTCGGGGGCTCCGGCCGCAAGAGCACCGACCGCCCCTACAAGTGAGCCGACAAGGCTGTAGCGTGCAAAGAGCGCGGTGCGGTCGCGGTCCGTGACACTATGGGCAAGTTGCGCATGCTCCAGCGGCAGAAACACACTGACGTCGCCCGAGGATGGGTTCAACGTTCCCACGAATGCGACAAGGAGCAGCGGCCAGAAATCCTGAACCAACGCGAAGGCGCCTCCCGTGACGACCATCAGGACGGCAGCTGCGATCAGCAGGGAGCGGCGAGAGAAATGGTGTGCGACAAACCCGACGGTCAAAGTGAGCGCCGCTGAACCAGCGAGCGTCGCTGTGGCGAGAACCCCGATCTTGAAAGGGCTGAAACCAAGCGTGGCCAAATAGGCGGGAAGCAGAAGACTGACGAGTCCGTCGCCGAATGCCCTCAATCCCCTGGACGTCAACAGAAGGGCAGCTGCCGGCCTGGCACCGGCAGGCAGCAGCGAAAACCTCTGTTTGGCTAAAGGTTCGCGCGAAGCATTCGTCGGCGTCTGGGCTGCCAGGTATGCCTCCTGCCGCAAAGTGGTTGCGCCTATGGCACTGCTTAAATCGATCCCGTGGCAACGCCATAAAGCACGCCCAGGACAGAGCATGTCGCGAGCACGGGGATCATGCCGATCTTGAAACGAAACACGGCCAGCAGCGCACCGACTGTCAGCACCAGCGACGGCAGGTTGACGGAGCTGAATACCGGCACATCCACCGTAGTGCCCAGCCAGCTGACCTCACGCAGTTCGCGGAACAGCACATGAAGCGCGAACCATACTGCCAGGTTCAGGATCACACCGACCACCGCCGCTGTGATGGCAGACAGCGCTGCCGACAGGGCCTTGTTGCTGCGCATCGTCTCCATGAACGGCGCGCCGAGGAATATCCACAGGAAGCACGGAACGAATGTTACCCACGTCGTCAGCAGACCGCCGAGTGTTCCGGCGACCAGCGGGCTCAGCATTCCTGGCGCCCGGTACGCGCCCATGAAACCAACGAACTGGGTGACCATGATGAGCGGACCGGGCGTGGTCTCGGCCATGCCGAGGCCGTCCAGCATTTCTCCCGGCTTGAGCCAGCCGTAGTGCTCGACACCTTGCTGAGCGACATAGGCGAGCACCGCATAGGCTCCGCCGAAGGTGACCATCGCCATCTTGGAGAAGAAGATCGCGATGTCGGTGAAGACATTGCCTTGCCCAAGAAACACAAGAAGTGCCAAGACCGGCGCGAGCCACAACAGCAGACACACCGTTGCGATCTTCAGCGACCAGCTGACGGATGGCCGGGTATGCGCAGGCACCCCTTCGCCAAGCGCCGTATCGGCGTCGGCAACCTGCTTGCCCCCGACCTTGCCATGTCCGTTGCCCGACTGGAATGCAGCCCACCCTGCCCGTCCCCCGACGTAACCGATCACACCCGCAGCCAGGATGACCAGCGGGAATGGCGCGTGGAAGAAGAACAGAGCGATGAAGGCCGCCGCCGCAAGCCCGATCATGGCATTGTTCTTGAGCGCCCGTCTGCCGATCCGCAACACCGCTTCGAGCACGATGGCAAGGACCGCCGCCTTCAAGCCGAAGAAGAGGGCCTGAACTGCTCCGACATTGCCCAAGATTGCATAGATCCAGCTCAACGCCATGATGGCGATCGCACCAGGCAGCACGAACAGGATACCGGCGACGAGGCCGCCTCTGGTCTTGTGCATGAGCCAGCCGATGTAGATGGCAAGCTGTTGTGCCTCCGGCCCGGGCAGCAGCGTGCAGTAATTGAGCGCATGCAGGAACCTGGTCTCGCCGATCCAGCGTTTCTCCTCGACGATGATGCGGTGCATCATGGCGATCTGACCCGCCGGGCCGCCGAAGCTGAGCGCGGCCACACGCGCCCACACCCGCGTGGCCTCGGCGAACGAAATGCCATGGCCGGGCGTGTCGTCTGGTCGGTTCGGTGCTGTCACGGTGTTCTCTGCATTGGCCATGATTAGTACCTCGGATCATCCGCGCTTCGAGCGGAAATATCGATAGAGGTTGTCGAACACCGAAGCGCCCTCGGCGATCCGTTGCTCGTCACCGGCATTCGCCATGGCGATCCCGGCGATCAGGCTGGCAATGCCGGTAGTTTCCTCGCGATTGAACTTGGCGTCCTTGAGATCAATATCGTGGACGACCTCGGCGATCGCCTGCAAAGCCGTATCAGTAATGCCGGCGCGGGCCAGCAGCACCTCGAAGCTGCAGCGGTCTCCCTCATGGGTGATTTCGCCCTCGAACATGTCGAAGCGCAATTCGCCCTCCTTTGGCACGTATCCCTTACCAGCGACGAAGCGGATTGTTGCATCGGCATCGATGAAGCGACGGATCAGCCAGCTGCAGGCGATGCGGTCGACATGCACGTCCCGGCGCGTGACCCAGGTCCGGCCCTTGAGCTCACCCGGCTCGGCCGCCTTCTTCGGTTCCTTGGTCATGGCGGCATCCTCAATAAGCAGTGCCTCGAGCTCGGCGATCAGTCCCTCGACAGTGAGGCGACCGCTGGCGCCAAAGAAGTCGATTGTCACGACGTCGGCGAGCCGCTTGCGCAAACGGCCGAGTTGCGAACGCGCCTCCGCATGTTTTTCCGATGTCGCGTCGGTCTTGATCGCTGCGGCCAGATCGCGCGCTTCCTTGACGATCTCCGCATAGTCGGCGTCACGGGCTGCGTCGAAGAGCGCGCGGACCTGGGTGTCGGACAAACCATCTACGAGGCGCGCCTCGCACATCATCGCCTCGCCGCCGCCAGCGACGATCTCCTTGAGGAGCCATTCGAAATCCTCCTGCATCTCGGCATTGGCCGGCAGGGCGTAAACGGTGCTTTTGACTGCGACCGCGCCGATGCCTTGCAAGCGTCGCCAGATCTTCACCCGGAAGTAGGCGGGTTTGCTCGGCAGCTGATGGATCAGGAGCAGCCAGCGCTGCTCCTGTGATTGCCCCTCACTCATAAGTGAACCGTATCACGAACAAAGCAAAATGCAACACTTGTATCATTTTTCATTCGAGCATAGCGTTCACCCCCTCACGGATGGCCGTGCCGCAGAGTGGGGAAACCGATGCCACACCAGATCATGCCGTTGCCGTTCAAGCCGCCTCGCCTCGTCGGCCTCTCCGAGAGGCTGTTGGTAAGTCACTACGAAAACAACTATGGCGGTGCCGTTCGTCGCCTCAACGCCATCGAACAGCGGCTCGACGGGCTCGACTGGGGCGCGGCGCCAGTTTTCGACATCAACGGTCTGAAACGCGAGGAACTCGTCTCAGCCAATTCAGCAATCCTGCACGAAATTTATTTCGACGGACTCGGTGGCACCGGCGATGCCGGAGGCGATCTCGCTGCGGCTCTGGAGCGCGACTTCGGCAGCGTGGCCTCCTGGCGCGGCAAGTTCATGGCCTGTGCCAAGGCGCAGGCAGGAGGCTCGGGATGGACCCTGCTGACCTGGTCGGAGCGGCGCGACCGACTGACGATCCAATGGGCGGCGGACCACACCAACTGTCTTGCCGGCGGCATGCCGATCCTTGCGCTCGACATGTACGAACATGCCTACCACATGGATTTCGGCACCAAGGCCGGAGCCTATGTCGATGCCTTCATGAAGAACATCCATTGGCAACGGGTGGCTGCCCGCCACCGCCGGGCCGTCGCGCAGCGTGATCTTTCAACAGGATCGGCATCGGACGATGCGGTTCCAGCGATTGCGCCAGAGGAACTGCGGGCGCGTCTCGATCAAGGAGAAGACCTGATCGTGCTCGACGTCTGCCTTGCCGAGGATCTGGCAAAGCGCGGCGACATGCTGCCGGGGGCCAAGCTCCGCGCGCCCGAGAAGATCGCCGATTGGGCGGATGAACTGCCGACGGACAGGCCGGTCATCGTCTATTGCGTCTACGGCTTCCAGGTCAGCGGCGACGCCGTCGCCGAACTGCGTCGCCGCGGCGTCAATGCGAGTGCGCTTTCAGGCGGCATTGCCGCTTGGCATGCGATCGGCGCGCGCACTGTCCCTCTGATAGTCAACGAAGAAAGGATTGCGCCATGAAATGGGTTACTCGCGAACGACCGGTCATCGACCGCATTGCCTGCCCCTGGCTGATTGCGCGCTTCATCGACAAGGAACCTGAGTTCCTCTTCGTGGCGCCCGATCAGGTGATCCGCGTCGCCCAGGAAACGGGTGCGACGCCTTACGACGTGCCCGGCGTCGAATTCACGCATGTCGGCGACGGCTGCAGTTTCGACACCTTCGTTTCCAAAAATGGGCTCGAGCGCGACCCGGCGATCGTAACCATTGCCGCGATCGTACGCGGCGCCGACACGGACCGGCACGATCTCACGCCACAGTCGGCGGGGTTGCTGGCGATCTCCATGGGTTTGCGGGACCTGACGCCGGACGACCACGAGGTGCTGAAGCATGGCTTCGTCATCTATGACGCGCTCTACGCGTGGGCTTCGGGCCGCAAGGCGGAAACGCATAGCTGGCCACCCGCCATCAAGCCGGCGGCCGCATGACGAATTGGGCAATGGGGGCAGATCACAAGGAGAAACCCCATGCATGCAAAACTCGTAACCGGAGCAATGCTGATCGCGATGTCGGCGCTGCTCCAACCGGCATCGGCGGCACCCGATTGGCAAACAATCGCTAAGGCGCTCGGCAAATCCGGAACCGAGACGCCTGGCGGTGTCTACCGGGTGGGCTTGCCTCGAACGGACCTGACGGTATCGCTCGATGGCATATCCCTGAAACCCGGATTTGCGCTTGGAGGCTGGATCGCGTTCGAACCCATGAGGAAACAGGCCATGGTCATGGGCGACATCGTTCTGACGCAGGACGAGGTGAACCCGGTCATGAAGAAGCTGGAAGAAGGCGGGATCGAGATCACCGCAGTGCACAACCACCTGCTGCGCGCGGAGCCGATGACGCTCTACATGCACGTGTTCGGCCAGGGCGATCCCGTCACGCTCGCCACGGCGCTTCATGCCGGATTGGCGCTGAGCAAAACACCGATGGGAGGCGACGCCCAGCCACAAGCCTCCGCGCAGCAGATCGGCTTCGACGCGGCCGGTGTCGACCAAACTATGGGTTATGAGGGTAAGGCCAATGGCGCGGTCTACCAGTTCACGATCCCGCGCGCTGAGCCGGTCGAGGAAAACGGAATGGAAGTGCCGGCGGCCATGGGCTCGGCTATAGCGATCAATTTCCAATCGACTGGTGGCGGCAAGGCGGCGATCACGGGTGATTTTGTGCTGACGGCAAAGGAGGTCAATCCGGTTATCAATGCCATGCAGGACAACGGCATCGAGATCACCGCATTGCATAGCCACATGCTCGATGAGAAGCCGCGGCTCTTCTTCATGCATTTCTGGGCGAACGACGATGCACAGAAGCTGGCGAAAGGACTGCGCGCAGCCCTCGACAAAGTCGCCGTCAAGAAGAGTTAGATTGGGTGTCCGCGCGCGTCCAACGGCGGAGTTCGGCCGGCTCGGAGCGAACGGCCTTCTTCCCGCCGCCTCGGGTTCTCTGGCGCTGCGTCTCTCCGCCATCCGCATTGCGCCGGAGATCGCCTTTCCATCGCACACGAGCGGCGGGCCGGGTTGTTGTGAACCGATACGTCCGGAACGATCGAAGGCTCGCTTCGTTCTGATCGGATGGACTGGATTAGACTAGTGCGCATCCATAAACGCTGTTTTTGCGAGTGTTCTGAGCCAGTTTGGCGGCCCAATTCATGCTGTTCTTGCGGCGCGTTAT